>CAZTTW010001068.1:0-2097 GCA_964616265.1 uncultured Myxococcales bacterium
CGCCCATCGTGGCGCGGCCTCATTGAAGCAAGTGGACCGCCCGCGCGCGCGAGATGCTCGAAGCCGGGTTTCCGCGCCCATCGTGGCGCGGCCTCATTGAAGCCCGGCGCTCAAGTTCACGAGCGGCATGCCTGACGTCAAGGTTTCCGCGCCCATCGTGGCGCGGCCTCATTGAAGCACGCCCAACCCCGGCCCGGACCACGTGACTGCCACAGTTTCCGCGCCCATCGTGGCGCGGCCTCATTGAAGCCAGACGAGCCCATTGAAAGGATCCTTCCAGCCAGCGAGTTTCCGCGCCCGTCGTGGCGCGGCCTCATTGAAGCTACCGGGCAACGCTGGAGGCGAGGCGCGCCCTCCGGTCGGTTTCCGCGCCCATCGTGGCGCGGCCTCATTGAAGCTAGGCGAGCTGGCTCACCACGAAGGCCATCGTCTCGGCGTTTCCGCGCCCATCGTGGCGCGGCCTCATTGAAGCGACATGGTCGAGGCGATTGCCAAGGCGTGCGGGGTGCGTTTCCGCGCCCATCGTGGCGCGGCCTCATTGAAGCCTGTTGTTGCCGAGTGCGGTCGAGCCGGGCGTGCAGACGTTTCCGCGCCCATCGTGGCGCGGCCTCATTGAAGCGAGACCGAAGAGCGTGGCGGGGGGCTTGTCGCTGAGTGATGAACACGTCGAACGACTGGCAAAGCTGTTTGACGTGAGCGTCCAGGCGATGGTCATTCGTCTATCGTCGTTGCGGATTCTGGCGGCCTAGCAGCCGGGGCGACTGTTCGCCGTCTAGGGTTCCTGCACACGGGCCCATTGGGACCGCTCCTTACGGCTGCGTCGTAGAGCTGCGACGCTACCGTTTGAGGGCTGTGCACATAGGCAGGTCGCCCTAGGCCGCCAAGTCTGGCTATGGTCGCCAGTCCTTCGCTCGAAATCGAAGGGCTTGGGCGACACCGAAATCTTGCCCGACCCAAGCTGCTGCCTTCTCCGACAAGCCGGTCTTCGTGGTGCGAAGCTGGCGGCGGAGCACGCACTTGCCATTGGCGGCGTAGACTCGCCTACCCGAGAGAAGGTACGACAGGAACGCCAAATCTATCAGCGTAGACTCGATCCAGGGGACCGCGATGGCGTAGCCAGCCACCCAGTCCAACCGTCCTCTGGCGGCGGCGAGAATCCCATCGAGGTCTCGCCCGATCTCGCAGGCACCGAGCAGCAGCCCACGCCTTCCGTGGTGCTGTCTCGTGCCCATCGAGGCGGCAGCCAACACCCGACGAAGATCGATCCCTGCGGCTGCGAGTGACGCCTGCAAAAAGCGACCGTCACCGTGGCTGGAGATATAGGCGATGTGCGGCTTGCCCTTGGCGAGAAACATTTTCCGGAGCCAGTGCTGAAGATCGCGTCCGGTGTGGAAGGTACGGTAGACGATGGTGATGTCGAGGGCGTTCGCAAGTCCTTCGAGAAAGGGCCGCGTGCTCCTGCTGTCGATGAGGTCCTCACCCCAGTCGGACTCAAGGACGAGCAGGTCCGCGTTCTTCGTGCCCGCGCTCATGACAGCGAGGCCAGAACAACAACCATGGTCGCGATGCCGTTTTGAAAATGAACCCTTCTGACCACGGTAGATCTCATGCGGCCACCACCGTGTTTTCGGGTACTTGGAACCCTTCATCTTCGGACGCTTTAGAAACGTCAGCATTCTCACGGCTGCGCAGGGCTCGGAACAGGGTAGCCGTACCGATCCCGAGGGTCCGCGCTGCTTGTCGGAAGGACTGGCCGGAGGTCATCAACGCTTTCGCACGGACAAGATCGATCTTCACGCGAGGGCGACCGACGTGGGCACCCCGTCTTCTGGCGGCTGCGATCCCCGCGCGTGTTCTCTCGCGGATGATCTCGCGTTCGAGTTCCGCGACTGCGGCGATGACGTGAAAGGTAAATCTTCCAGCGGAAGTGCAGGTATCTATCCCATCCATGACCGAGATGAAGTCGACGGACCTGGCACGAAAGTCCTCGAGCGCAGAAACGAGGTGACGAACGGACCTAGCAAATCGGTCGAAGCGCCAGACGAGCACGATCCCGATCTTGCCCCCGTGGTGTCCGCAAAGCTGTCGCTGAAATTC
>CAZTTW010001069.1:0-2094 GCA_964616265.1 uncultured Myxococcales bacterium
GCCATCAGGCAATGGGATCCCGCGGAAGCCCTGCCCGTCGTGTTGGCTGGATTTTCGTTCGGGGCCTTCGTGCAAGCCCACGTGGCCAAGCGGCTTCGCGACACGGGCCGCGCCACGCCTCGATTGGTCTTGGTCGCCCTTGCCGTCGGCGAGGTCCAAGGCAGCCGCAGCTACCAACCGCCGCCCATCCCGAGCAACAGCATCCTGATCCACGGCGATCGCGACGACGTCGTTCCCCTGACGAACGTCGTGTCCTTCGCCGAAGCGAACCATTTATCGGTGACTGTCGTGCCTGGCGCCGACCATTTCTTTCACGGGCGACTGAACCAAATTCGCGCGATCGTCGAAGCGGCGTGGAATGGCTCTAAAGCAGCCGCTGTGCCTTGACTCGCAGGTAACGGTTGATGAGCGCGGGGGTGAGCTTGCGGGGCGAGACGTGCAGCACCAGGGCGCCCGCTTCTTCGAGCTGGCGCACCAGACGATCGCGCCAGAGCACGGCCTCGGCCGCGGCGGCGCGCTGATACAGATCGGCGGACTTTTGCTCGCGGCTCAGTGGCTCGACCATGGCGTCGAGCGCTTCGTCGCGGAAAAGCACACACAGAGCGAGATGGCGGGGCCCCAGCCCGCGCACCGTGCGCACCACCGACTTGGCAGACACCTCGTCGATGACCTCGGTGAAGAGCACGACCAGCGAACGCTTGCGTAGTCGCTGCGAAAGATAACCGTAGGCCGCTTCGAAGTCGGTTTCGACGATTTGCGCGTGAATATCGTACGAAGCGGCGATCACCCGCTCGGCCGCGCGTCGCCCGCTCTGCGGCGGCAGGTACGCGCGCACGCGACTGTCGAAGGCCAGCAGGCCGACTTGGTCGCCGGCACGCGTCGCCACGTGGGCCAGCATGAGCACGGCATTGAGCGCGTGATCGAGCTGCGAAAGGCCGAGGGTCTCGGCCGTCATGAGGCGGCCACAGTCGAGCATGCAGAGGACCGATTGATTGCGCTCCTGCTGGTATTCCCGGGTGATCAGCTTCTGGCGACGCGCGGTGGCCTTCCAGTCGATGGCCCGATAGTCGTCGTCGCGTTGGTAGTCGCGCAGGGTTTCGAACTCGTTCTCGCCGCCGCGCAGGCGAACCGTGCGGACCAGGCGGTTTTCCAGGCTTTGGCGCGCCAGCATCTCGTAGGTGCGCACCGCTTGCACGTCGGGATAGACGCGCACCGGGTGGCGGCTTGGAACGCGAAGCTGCCGCCACCAAAGGCCGAGCGGCGTCGACCAGCGCAAGTGGTGATCGCCAAGCTCGTAAAGACCGCGGCGAGTAGGCTTGACGTGGTAGCTGAGCGGCAGGTGACCGCTCGGTGGCAAGCGCAGCGTGGTCGGCAGTCCCTCGACGGCAAGCCCAGCGGCACAGTCGTCCGTGACCTGAACGTCGAGAGCCCGCGGCGCCGACGACGTGAGGTGCAAGCGAACCAGGTTCGCGCGCCCGACCGAGAAAATGCGCGGCGGCTCGCGCTCGATGCGAACCACCACCCGACGACCGAGCCACGCGTCGACAGCGGCAAGCAACACGACCGCCAGATCCGCGATCAGCATGGGCCACACGAGCGTGGACTCGATCGCGCTCGCGGCGCCGAGCACGAGCGGCACCACCGCGAGCAGGACCAGGCGTGTGGACGGAACGAAGGGCATTGCGAAAGGGCGAAGCTAAGCGGCGATGGTCTCGGGCACGCGCACGTCGCGCAGAATTTCCGCCACGCAGTCTTCGGTGGAGACGCCCTCGATTTCGGCGTCGGGCTGCAAGCCCACGCGATGGCGCAGCGCCGCCGGAGCGAGCGACTTCACGTCGTCAGGAATGACGAAATCGCGGCCACGGCTGCCAGCGCGCGCCTGGGCGCCTTGCAGAAGCGCAATCGAGGCGCGCGGCGAAGCGCCGTAGTAGAGCGAGCGGTGATTGCGCGTGCGACAAACGATGTCAGCGATGTACGAAACGATGCCTTCGTCGACGCGCAACCCGCGCGCGAACATCTGCATTTCCAAAAGCCCGGCCGGCGTCACCACCTTCTGCAAGTTCAGGCGCTCCAGCGCCTGCGCATCGAAGCCGC
>CAZTTW010001070.1:0-2094 GCA_964616265.1 uncultured Myxococcales bacterium
TGATCGCGGCCCTCAACACTACGACTTTGTCGGCCACCTTCACGTTCACGGAAAGCCCCGTGGGGACGCTAGCCATTACTGCCAAGACGAGAGGCTCGGCGCCCAATCAGACGATTGCGAGTGTGTTCACCAACGGAACAGCCTTCGCGACGGTCACGAACATTACGGGTGGAGTGTCCTTCACGCAGGCTACCGCCGGAAGCACGGTTGTCGATCTGAGCACTCTGTCGCCAACGGCGACGGCCATCGAGGTGTGCGGGGCGGTTAAGGCTGCGATCACTGGTGTTGGAGGCTCCTTGGCGATCACAGCTACCGGGACCACCGCGACCCTGACTCTGAACAACGATACGGCCGGAACTGCCGGCAACACCGTCAGCGACGAAACCGTGGCCGACAGCTCGTTCAGGCTTACGGATATGTACGGTGGCATCGATGCCTACACGTACGTCCCAGACGACGGTGATATCACTTGCAATACTGGCGCTGGCGAGGGCGACGATATTCTTTCATCGGTCGAGAACGTCATTGGTGGCTCGGCCGACGACATCCTCGATGCGTCCGCTGCCGCAGGAGTCGCACACATCCTGGTTGGCTTGGCCGGGAATGACACCCTGGTCGGTGCCGATGGTGCCGATACCCTCTACGGCGGCCCTGGTGACGACACGCTCAAGGGCGGCGCTGGCAAGGACATCCTCTACGGCGGCGACGGCAACGACGTCCTGCAGCCGGGCGGCGGCGCGGTTGCTGACATTGTCTACGGCGGAACCGTGGGCCAGGCTGAGAACTGCCCTGCGGCGGCTACCTTGGCTATCGCCAACGCGGGAACGGCCTGCGCGAACGTAGCCGCCAGTGGCGTTAATACCCTGGACTTCTCTGACCGTGACCCAACGGTGGGCGTGACCTGCGACCTGAACCAGCTATGCACTGTCCAAGCCGGTGTGTTGACCAACGGGACCCAGTGCGGAAGCACCGGACAGCAAGTGGCCTGGGCGAACATCGTGAACCTGAACGGCGGCGCGGGCGACGACACTCTGACGGGTGACAACAATGCCAACAGCATCTACGGCGGCTCGGGCAACGACATCATTATGGGCATGGGCGGCAACGACACGATCTACGGCGGGGCCGGCGACGACACCCTCTATGGTTCGGACGCCACGACCTGGAACACGACGAACAAGGGCCAGCCGCTTCCAGCAAGCTGCACCACCGCTTGCACAACGGACAACGACTTCATCTCGGGTGGCCTCGGTCGGGACACGATCTGGGCTGGCGTTGGCGGCGACTTCATCGATGCCAACGACGGGGATCCGGATGTCGTCTACTGCGTCGGGAATGATGCGGACATCGGGGTCGGCGACGCCACCATTGACACGCTGAACGATTGCCAGCTGTAACCTAGCCGTCTGACCGGACAACTCCCAAAGCGCCAGTCGTGGAAACGCGACTGGCGCTTTTCTATGCGCCGGGACTCAAGCAACAAGTCTCAAGGTTCAATCGGGCCCGACCGATAGCCATCGAGGTAATGTCGCCCAAGCGTTTCGCGCTTCTCGTGCTCGCGAGTATCGCCATCGTGCCCGGTAACGCGAGCTTCTCGCGAGCCACGCTTCTGCGCGCCATGAGCCTGGCCGAGCTGGCTAGCTCTGCGGACAGCATTGTCGTGGGAACTGTGTTTTCGGTGAACGCGGCGTGGGATGCCGAGCATCGCAAGATCCTCTCTACCATCGAGATTGACGTTGAAGAGAGCTGGAAAGGCTCATCCGACACACAGCGGATCACGCTTGTCCAGCCGGGTGGCGGCGTCGGTGACATCGAGATGACCGTGCAAGGTATGCCGACCTTCTCGACCCGCGAGAGGTCGTTGCTGTTTCTGCAGGGCCGGCAACGCTTTCAGGTCGTGGGGATGGGACAAGGCAAGCGCGCCTTGGAGTGGGACGGCGCGAGCAAGCAGTGGCTCGCGCGGCCGTCGGACAATGAGGATGTGGTTGAGGTTGGGCCAGGCGCCAAGCTGCGCCAGGCAAAACGGGGAGACGCAATTCCGCTCTCGGACCTGCGCGAGCAAGTGCGGCGAGCGATCGGGAGCTCGCCGTGAGC
>CAZTTW010001071.1:0-2093 GCA_964616265.1 uncultured Myxococcales bacterium
CGCGGGCTTGTTGCAGATGTGGCTGGGGCAATCGGGGGCTTGCCACGTGTAGGCGCCTTGGGTCGGGCCGGCGTCGAACGTCAGGTTGCACGCGCGCCCGAGGCCCTTGTCTTCGCAGGCGGGAATCGCGCCGAGGGCGAGCAGGCCGAAGCAGAGCAAGCGGGTCGTTGCCAAACTGCGCAGTCGAATTCCCGTGCTGACATGCTGAAACATCGAAGAGGACTCCTTGTCACCATTTGCGCCACGGCGCGCGCCTACGATACTCCGGAGACGGAAGACGAGTAAAGCCTTCGACCGCAAGGGCCAGGGAAGACCGCCGCCGTCCGGGTCAGCGCTCGCTGGCCAAGAAATTAGCAGCGCCCAAGAGCAGGCGCTCGGTTTCGTCCCAGCCGATGCAGCTGTCGGTGATGGAAACACCGTATTTTAGCGGAACCCCCTGCATCCAAGTTTGTTTTCCGGGAAACAAGTTGCTCTCGATCATCATGCCTAAGATGGCCTTTTGGCCGCGGGCGAAGGTTTGCAGAACGTCGCCAAAGACGGCGCTCTGTTTGGTGTGGTCTTTGCCCGAATTGTCGTGCGAGCAATCCACCATCACGCCGCGCGAAAGCCCTTCGTCGCCCACCGTGCGCGCCGCGCCGGCAATGTCGCTGGCGTGGTAGTTCGTTCCCGAGGCGCCTCCACGCAGCACGATGTGGACGTCCGGATTGCCGAGGGTCCGCACCACCGAGGATGTTCCCTCGGCGTTGATGCCCAGAAAAGCGTGTGGCTGGCGCGCGGACAGGACGGCGTTGATGGCGTTTTGCAGGGTGCCGTCGGTGCCGTTCTTGAATCCCACCGGCATCGACAAGCCGCTGGCCATCTGCCGGTGGATTTGACTTTCCGTCGTTCGCGCGCCGATGGCCGCCCACGAAACCATGTCGGCGATGTAGTGCGGAACGACCGTGTCGAGAAACTCCGTCGCACAGGGCAAGCCGAGCGCGTTGATACGCAGGAGCACCTTGCGGGCCAGGCTCAGACCAAGTCCGATCTCGCACGAACCGTCGAGATGCGGATCGCTGACCAATCCCTTCCATCCCACCACGGTGCGCGGTTTCTCGAAATAGGTCCGCATGACGATCAGCAGGTGCTCGGACGTTGCCTCGGCGACCTTCTTTAACCGCTCCGCGTAGGCAAGGGCCGCTTCCGGATCGTGGATCGAGCAGGGCCCGACCACGACGGTCAATCGCCGCTGGTCCTCGCCGTGGATCATGGCGGAGATGGCGGCGCGGCTTTTGCGGACGATCTCGAGAATCTCATCCGTGGGTGACAGCTGCTGTTCGAGTTGCTGGGGCGTAACCAGTGGGGCGAACTCGGCGATACGAAGATTCTTGGTCTGCAACATAGGAGGTTCCTTTTCCGAAACGAAAAAGGCCCCGAGGATTCCTCAGGGCCTTGGATGACTTTGATTCGAATGACGAACGCCTAGACAAGTCTCCGCGGCCCTGGCTTCCACCAGGGATAGCTAAAGTAGCCAACAAATGCCGAGCGACGGTTCATCGGATGAGTTCTAACCTAGCATGAGCGCCGTAGACGTCAACGCATCAATCGCCGACCGCTTTGAAGCCACCGCTGCTGGCAGCCTTGCCGCCGCCCGACTTGGTGCCAGTCTTCTTTTTGCCGACCTTTCCAGTCGGTAATCTATCCACTTTTTCCCGGTCTTTCTCCGGTTCGTGGGCTGCCTTGGGCTCGGCCTCCCGCGGTTCGAGGTTGACGCTTGGGTCGCGCGGGGCGCGCTCTTGCTCCTGCGACGGCGGCGGCACGAAGGCTCCGGTTTTGGTCGGCTCTTCGGTTGCGGGCTCGGTCTGCTTGGCCGGCTCGGTCTCCGTCGTCGCGGGGGCCGTGTGCGGTTTGCTCAGGAGATACGCCGCGACGCCTCCGCCAGCGACCACGGCCGCGATGATCGCGACGGGAAGAATCCACTTCGGTCGTGTCGGCTTCAGCGAGGGTAGCTCATCGGACGCCATCGCGGAGCTGATCGGCCGTTGTGGTCGACTTTGGGGCGGCGTTGCCTGTGCACGCGCCGGTGTGGATGTCGGCGGCAAGGCAGCCATCGG
>CAZTTW010001072.1:0-2091 GCA_964616265.1 uncultured Myxococcales bacterium
GCCGGTTGTGCTGCCGCCCGTTGCTCTCCCGCCGGTCGCCGAACCGCCCGTTGCACTCGAGCCGGCGTCGCGACCGCCACCACCCGCAACGCCGCCTGCGCCGCTCCCGCCTGCCGCCGTCGAGCCACCACTGCTGGATCCGCCGGAGCCAGCGCCACCCGATCCGGCGCCTCCGCTTGAGCTCGAGGTTCCGCCCCCAGATCCTGGGTTGCCACCGGTCGCGGAGGATCCGCCCGAGCCTTGATTGCCGCCTTTTCCGCCCGAATTGTTGGAGCCCCCTGAGCCAGCCGTGCCACCCTGGCCAGATACCGTGTCCGCTTTCTTGCCTCCACTTCCGGTTGCCGACGATGTCGCCGAAGTGGGGGAACACGCCGCGAATATCAGGAAGAAAGCCGCCAGGGTTCGAGAGGCGTATCTTGTCATGGTGTCCTTCCCAAGTGGGTTGACGGAAACATCAGTAGTCGCCTTGGACGTCCGATTACGGCTCAAGAAGCGATTCGTCGAAGAACAAGCGGCGATGGCGCCGATGCGCGAACGCATGATATTCGCCGGAAGGCAACTACCCTAAGCCTTTGCCGGGCAGGCACGTGAGCAAAAAGTGAGACAAAGCTCACCGGGAGGCCAGCGGATGTTGCATCATGCGGTGCCCAAACGTGCTAATTCGGGCCGAGGAGTCCTGTCGCTTCGATTTCTGATCCGATGGGCGAGCTTCCGGCAACTCAAGGTACTACCCTAGTTTCGCGTGGCTGCTCACCATGGTCGAGCACCCTTTGCCCATCACCGTAACAACAAGGGAGAGAAGATGAGACACGCAGTCGTATGGTCCGGCATCGCCGGCGTTGTGCTGCTTTCCGCTTTCCAAGAAGCTTGTAGTAACAACGGCGGCACGCTCGGCGGCAACTCGAGCGGCGGCGACAACAGCTCAGGCCCGGGCGGAAGCGGTGGCGCTTTCGTCATCAGCATTCCGCCCGGCAGCACCGGCGGGGACGGCGGGTCAGCCGGCGGCGCAGCTGGAGTTTCAGGCACGGGCGGTACCGCTGTTCCGTCCACGGCAGGCAACTGCGGCTCGGTAACGAGCAAGGCCGATCGCGTTCCGGCAGACGTTCTCCTGGTGCAGGACGCTTCGGGCTCGATGACTTGGAGCATTGCTCAGGACTGTGACTGCCAGGGCGGGCGAAACACCACCACAACTCCGTGCACGGATCGCACCAACTGTGTCGACCGCTGGTCCACCCTGAAGACCGCCGTTTCTGCCACGGTGACCGCAAACAACGGGATCAATTGGGGACTCGAATTGTTTGCCGACCCCAAGGATCGATCGTCGCAGCAGTGCACTGTCGCGGCCACGCCCCAAGTACCCATCGGGAACAACACGGCGGCGGCGATTCAACAGGTACTAGCCTCGGTCACGCCCAGCAGCGCCACTCCGACGGCTTCGGCCATCAAGACCGCGACCACCTACTTGAAGACCGTCAGCGACAGCAACAAGAAGGCCATCCTTCTGGCAACGGATGGCGAGCCCAATTGCGGCAGCGGTCAGTCCAATAACACTGACTTGCCGAATACGTTGCTCGCCATCAAGGCCGCCGCGGATGCTGGATTTCCCGTCTATGTCGTCGGCATCGGGCCCAGCGTGGGCAACTTGGACAGCATGGCGCAAAACGGAGGCACCGCGAACTACTATCCGGCAACTTCTCCGCAGCAGCTGAACGACGCTCTTGCCGCGATCTCGAAGGTGGTGGCAAGCTGCACGTTCACCAGCACGACTCCGCCGCCGGATCCCAGCTTGGTCTACGTGTACGTGGACAAGCAGCTCGTCAAGAAGGACGCGTCGGACGGCTGGGCCTTTGGTGCCGACAACTCAACGATTGTCCTGCACGGCAGCGTTTGCGACGGCGTCATGGCCGGCACCTCGACGCTGGTCGAGGTCGTGTTCGGCTGCCCCGGCGTGGCTCCAGTCGACGTCATTCCCTAGTGCCTCGACCGCAACGTTCTGCGACCATCTGGCTTTGGGTCTGTCAGGCTGCTGGGCCGGCCATCAATAGTACATTCGCTCGGACCACGACGTGCGATTGTAGCGCTCGGCGCCCG
>CAZTTW010001073.1:0-2088 GCA_964616265.1 uncultured Myxococcales bacterium
TAGGTTTCGATTTGTTCTTCTTTGGCCGACGGACAGATCGACAGGTAGTACTCGAGGGCACGGTCGCCGTCGCCGAGCAGGCACCAGCCGAGGTTGATCCAGGTGTTGTTGTGACAGAAGATGCCGGCGTTCTCTTTCACGCCGGGCGGGTAGCTGGTTACTTCGCCGAGCTCGACGTGGTACGTGGAGTACGGCGGCTGCTGCAGGACCACGCCGTTCTTGGTGAAGAGGTGCTTGTGCACGCTCTCCATGGCCTGCTTGGCGCGGCCGTTGTTTTGTCCGGCACCGCCGAGCACGCACCAGCCCTGGCTCTCGATGAAGATCTTGCCCTCGGGATTTTCTTTGCTACCCACGGGCGTTCCGTCGGCGGCGTAGGCGCAACGGTACCATTCGCCGTCCCACGCTTGCGTCTCGACGACGTTCAACATGTCGTCGTAGGAGGCGCGCATGCGAGTCGCGTCGCTGCCCTTGCCGAGGAAATCGTACAGAGCCGCCATTTCGCGGCTGGCGTAGAGGAAGAGGCCCGCGATCATCACGCTCTCGGCGTTGCTGCCCTTCACGTCGCCCGCGCACTGAAAGCTTTCATTGGGCTCGGTCGAGAAGCAATTGAGATTGAGACAGTCGTTCCAATCGGCGTGACCAATCAGTGGCAAGCCGTGCGGGCCGCGCTTCTTCATGGTGTAGGCGATGCTGGTTTCCAGGTGGTGCAGCAGGGTGGTCTTGCTGTCGGGCGTGTCGGCGTAGCTGCACGGCGCCTGCAAGATGCCGACGTCGCCCGTCTCCTTGATGTACCCGCAGGTCGACAGAATCAGCCACAGGTGGTCGTCGTAGAAGTCGCCGCCGATCTCGGCGTTGCCTTTCTTGGTCAGCGGCTGGTACTGGTGGTAGCAGGTGCCGTCGGACAATTGGGTGGCCGCGATGTCGAGGATACGCTCGCGGGCGCGCGACGGGATCATGTGCATGAAGCCGAGCAAGTCCTGGTTGCTGTCGCGGAAGCCCATGCCGCGGCCGATGCCGGTTTCGTACATGCTGGCCGAGCGGCTCATGTTGAAGGTGGCCATGCACTGGTACTGGTTCCACACGTTCAGCATGCGGTTAGCGTGCGGGTTCGGGCTCTTGGCTTGGAAGTTCGAGAGCAAATCGTTCCACACGGTGCCGAGCTTGGCGAAGGCTTCGTCGACGGCGCCGGGCTTGCTGTACTTGGCGACAATTTCGCGCCCGAGCTTCTTGTTCATCACGTACAGCTTGTCGAACTTGGGCTCGTTGCCCTGGTCGACGTAGGCGAGGATGAACGAGAACGACTCTTCCTGCCCCGGCGCCAGGTTCAAATCGATCTGGTGCGCGCCGATCGGGTTCCAGCCGAAGGCGTTGCTGTTCGTGCACTTGCCCGCGAAGGGAGCCTTCGGGTCGTGCAGGCCCTCGTGGATGCCGACGAAAGCGTCGCGGCTGGTGTCGTAACCGTCGACGGCGCGGGTGCACGCGAACAGCGTGTAGTGGCTCCGGCGCTCGCGGTACTCGGTCTTGTGGTAAATCGCGGCACCCTCGACCTCGACCTCGCCAATCGAATACGTGCGCTGCAGGTTGTTCATGTCGTTCGCCGCTTCGAACAGGCAGAACTCCTGGAAGCTGAAGATCTTCGGCGACTTCGCGACCTTGCTCTTGTTGCGAACCGTGACCTTCCATAGCTCCAGGTTCTCGCCCGGCGGCACGAAAAACAGCATCTCGACCTCGATGCCGTCCTTTTCGCCGATGATGCGCGTGTAGCCGAGGCCGTGGCGGCACTCGTACTTGTCGAGCTTGGCCTTGATGGGCTTCCAGCCCGGGTTCCACACCGAGCCGCCGTCGTTTACATAGATGTAACGACCGCCCAAATCGTACGGCACGTTGTTGTAGCGGTAGCGGGTCAGCCGGCGCAGCTTGGCGTCCTTCCAGAACGTGTAACCGCCCGCCGTGTTCGTGCACAGCCCGAAGAACTCGTCCTGGCCCAAGTAGTTCAGCCACGGCAGTGGTGTGTCCGGCCGGGTGATCACGTACTCGCGCTTGCTGTCGTCGAAATGGCCAAAGGGGTTCATCTTCGTGCGTACTCCT
>CAZTTW010001074.1:0-2086 GCA_964616265.1 uncultured Myxococcales bacterium
ACCTGCGCCTTCTGCCACCGCCCGAACCAAACCAGCGGCGGTTGGTCGGCTTCGTCGTCGACCTTCATCCACGGCATCCACGCCGCCTCCATGCGCACGACGCCGTTCATGTGGCACGCCGCCTGCCCGACGGGCACCAGCGTGGCCGCAGGAACCTGCACCGCAGCCAACGCCGACAGCTTCGCCGACGTCACCTACCCTGGCGTTCTGAATAACTGTCAGCAGTGCCACACGGCCGGCACGTACGACTTCAGTGCTACGGCCTCGGCTGCGGCTATGCCGAACTTGCTGGCAAGCACGGTGGCGACGGGGGTCATCGCTGCGGACATCAGCACGTCGCCCTACGTGGTGCCCGGAACGGACTACGGTCTCGGGTACTCCACCTCGAACGTCACCTCGGGCACCGTAAACGGCGTCGCTTGCACGACCGCCGCGCCTTGTGCCTGCACCTTGGCTGCGCCCTGCGATGCCGCACCCACGACCCTGGTGAAGTCGCCCGTCACGGCGGCGTGCTCGACCTGCCATGATTCGAGCGACGCGCTCGCGCACATGCGACAGATGGGTGGCTCGTTCTACGAAACGCGCCTCTTGGCGAGCGCCAAGAACGAGCTCTGCATGACCTGCCACGGTCCCGGCACCGTCGCGGCCATCGCTGACGTACACAAGTAAGACACTCCGGCCCAGGCCGGGATGTTGAAGAAGGGCGGATCCTCGACAGGGTCCGCCCTTTTCTTTTTGGGGGCGACGGCGGCGCTAGCCAAGGACGAGGGCCGAAGGCCCGCGGGCGGCAGGGTCGTCGCGCAGGTCCCGACAGCTGGCAGGCTCCGCTCACACGTTGACTTTGACGGGAACGCTCAGCGTGTTCCCAAGCCCTCCCACGAGGCTGCGCCGCCAGCAAAGCTGGCGGGCTCCGCGCGTAGCCCGCACAGACTTCTTCGATTGGACGACGCGCTTGAAGGCTACGGGCTACTTGCACGCGCCGTTTTGGCAACTCGTGCCGGCGGCGCAGGCTTTGCCGCAGGCACCGCAGTTGGCGGCGTCCGAGGCGAGGTTCGCACAGGCGCCGTTGCAGTCGGCTTTGCCGGGTGCGCACGAGGAACAGCAGCGAAAGCCGGTATCGGCGTAGGAGAAGGTCGCGTAAAGCTCGGTACCGGTGAAGTCGCAGGCGGCGCCGCGGAAGAAACTGTCGAACGAGCCACCACGAGTCGTGTAAATGGACGTTGCCGAGCCGGCGCCCGCCGAGGGAACCGTCGTATCGAGAACATCCCGACGGTCGTCGGTCCATTCGGCGAGATTGCCGCTCATGTCGTAGACGTGCTCAGCCGTGGTCGCGCTATCCAGATCGCCAGTCGTGGCGCAGCTGGCGAGCGAGCCGCAAGCGACCGCTTTGCCGAGATTCATGTCCGAGGTATTGCAAGTCGTCGCGCTGTACGTGCAGCCGTAGGGATAGCCTGCCGCACAGGTTTGCCCGGCCTGACAAGCGAAGCCCCACTCGTCCGTTACCACGGCACCGCTCGTGCGCGTGGCCTTGCACAGGCGCATGCCGGACATGCGGCACGCGGCGTCCGCTTCGCTCCAGCTCACGTTGCTCCACGGAAGCACCGCCGCGCCACTCGCGTTCTTGGCTCGCGAGCACGCGCGCGCCGTGGACGTTCCCTGCGCCGTCGCATTCGCATCCACACGGCTTGTTTCGAAGGAATAGATGTAGTAGCTGCTGCCGGGCGCGCCCGTGGCGTTCACATGAACTTCGTCGTCGCGCACTCCAAGACAGTCGTGGCCGCTGCACTGGCCTAGACCCGCAGGGTTGTCCCACGATTCATCCACCAGCCCGTCGCAGTCGTTGTCGATGCCATCGCAGATCTCGTCGGTGGGCGAAGCCGCCGGCAGTACGCCGGTAAAGTCGCACACCGCAACCGCTGTCTTGTCGGCCTGGCAGCGCCAGGTGCCCTTGCGTAGACAGGCTCCGAGCGCGGTGCTGTTGGGATCGCTGCAAGCGGTGCCGAGCTGCTTGGCGTAGGCATCGTCGATAATCCCGTTGCAATCGTTGTCGAGACCGTCGCACCAGGTTTCCGCGATCAGCGTGCCG
>CAZTTW010001075.1:0-2086 GCA_964616265.1 uncultured Myxococcales bacterium
ACTCGGTGCGCGCCAAGAGCAGCTCGATGAGGCGCGGCCACACCTTGCGCTGGCGATAGAGCTCTTCGAGGCTGGTCGACGCCACAAAATTCGATGGATCGATTTCCAGCACACGCTCGTACGCTTCCGTGGCCGCTCCACCGTCGCCGACCTTGTCGGCCCAGATGGACGCCGCCTGCATGAGCACTTCGACTTTCTCGTCGGACGACGACAAGGCCGCTGCGCGACGTTCGAGCACCTCGACGCATTCTTCCCAGCGCGCCTCTTGCGTAAACAGAGTTTCGAGCGCCGCGAGCGCACGAAAATCCGTGGGGGCGATTTGCAGAACCTGCCGCCAAGCCTCGACGGCCGCATCGATGCGCATGAGGGTCGTGCCTTCGAGATCGCCGAGTTGCGTGTAGAGATCCTTGATCTCGTCGGTACTCAGGGCATCCGAACCAACCGAGATGGTCCGGCGCAAAACATCGGATAGCTCTTCCCATGCACCGGCGCTGCGGTAATTGTTCGCGATGGCGCGCAGAGCCTCCACATCGCCAGCGTCGATCTCGACGACCTTTTGCCAGCATTCGAGGGCGTTCCGCTCGCGACCGAGCTTCTCGCCCCACACACGGCCGAGGCGCTTGTACACCGGGATGCGCGCGACCGGGTCTTCGGTCGCCCGGATCTGGCTATCCAAAATCTCGGTCAGCTCACGCCATTCCTCGGCCTGCTCATGCAAATCGGCCAACGCCGACAAAGCCTGCGGATCGGCCCCGCGCAGATCGAGAACCCGGCGCCACAGCTCGACGGACTTTTCCCGCTCACCGAGCACGTCGGACGTGATCTTCGCCATGCGTGCGTAGCAGTCGGACAGCGCCTGATCGCCGGGCGCGATGTCGAGCATCTTCTCGTAAACGCCGTAGAGATCCTCCCAGCGTTCGGCGCGGAAGTAGAGACGCTCGAGCGCTTCGAGCGCCTCCGGCGAGCGCGACTCGTGCTCGAGAACCGCCAGGTAACTGGCGATGGCCGCGTCGGGATCGTCGATCACGTCGGCCAGCACTTTGCCAAGGCGCAGGTGCAGCTCGACGAGCTGGCCCGAGTCATCGGTCACCACGATGCGACGGCGAAGTACGCTGGCCAGCTTCTCGAAGTCGCCTTGCTTGTCGTAGACGCGATCGAGAAACGCCAGCGCGTCGGCGTCGTCGGCGTCGAAGCTGAGGATCTGTCCCAAGACTTCCTCGGCGCGCGACAGATCGCCAAGCTCGGTTTCGAACACCGTCGCCAGGCGCATGAGCACGTCCTTGCGGACCGCACGGTCGCTGGTCTTGCCAGCGGCTTCCGCCATGGTCGCCACGTAGGTTTCCCACTGGTGGGTGGTGCGGGCCAGGCGCAAGGCCTCGTCGAGCGCCTGCTCCGAGGACGGCGCTTCCACCACCGCCCGCGCCCAGTAGTCGAGCGCCGAGATCTGGTCGACGAGCTTGTTCTCGGCGATGTCGGCCAGGCGGCGCAGAACGCGCTGGCGCTCTTCGCTGTCGGACTCCGAGGCGAGCTCGACCTGGTAGACGCGCACCAGCTTCTCCCACTCTTCGCCCACGCGGTAGAGCGGCTCGAGCACCTGAGCGATCTCCCGCTGCATGGTCCCGCTGGCCATGAGACGCTCAAGTGTCGCCCGCGTTTCATCGTGTTGGGGCGCGATGCTCAGGATCTCCTGGTACGCCTCGACGGCTTTGGGCAAATCGCCGAGCGCGACCTCGAGAATCTGGGCTAGGCGGTAGGTGAGCGAAACGATCTGCTCTTCGGTGTCGGCCAGACGAATCTCGCGACGGACGATCTCGGTCAGATCCTGCCATCGCTCCGTGATCGTGTAGAGGCGATCGAGAGCGACCAGCCCATCCTTGCGGTCGGGCTCGGCCTCGGCCACGCGCTTGAACGTCGCGATGGCCTTGTCCACCTCGCGGGTTTCTTCCTCGTACACGCGAGCCAGACGCAGCAGCATTTCGACCTGCAGCTGGCTGTCGAGAACGCGTTCGATCTCGGACTCGATGGCCGCCGCCAACTCGGACCAGCGTCCGCTAGCCTCGGCCATGCGGTCGAGGTGAGCGATGAC
>CAZTTW010001076.1:0-2084 GCA_964616265.1 uncultured Myxococcales bacterium
CAACTGCTCGCCCGGGTGTCCCTGCACCTGGACGCCGGATGACATCTGGACGTGGCTAAACAACCCGACCGTAAACAAGTACACGCCAAACATTACGGCTTTTTGACGTTTCGTGTGCGTACCCCTTGAGCCGCGATATCTCGTCTGAGAAAGGCGGCAGAGGGTCCTCGCATGGTTGGGTGGACGGGATGCGGCCGGGCATCCCGTTCGTTGGCCTGCCCGGGTCGAGCGCCGGGTTCGTGTCGCAGACTACGCGCGGCTGGGCTAGCACCCGCGCGGCGCGCGCGCCGCGTAGGTCGTGTGCAAGAGGTGGTGCGCCTTTTCGCTGCAGGGCTTGTCCAAGAACTCGGAATAGATCGTCTGAATCGCCGGGTTCTTGTGTGACTGGCGGATGGGCATGCCGCGATCTTCGGCGTACATGGCCTCGATGCGGCGGCGCCGAGTTTCATCGTCCGTGGGCAACGGTTGCCCCCCGCCCCCGATGCAGCCGTCGGGACAGGCCATGACTTCGAGGAAGTGAACCTCTTCGCGCCCCGCTTTGATTTCGTCGAGGACCTTGCGGGCATTGGCCAGGCCGTTGACCGCGCACAGCTTGATTTCCTGGTCGCCGATAAGCACGGAGCCGCGCTTGATGCCGCTGGTGCCACGCAAGGCGGAGTACTCCATCCGGGGCTCGGTGTGCGGATCCAGAACCGCGGCCACGGTTCGCAGCGCCGCCTCCATCATGCCGCCAGTCACGCCGAATATCAGACCGGCGCCCGTGGCGTCGCCAAGGATCGGATCGAACGGAGACTCCGGCAGTGAGGGAACGTCGATCTCGAAGAGCTTGAGAAGATCACCGAACTCACGCGTGGTCAGCACGGCGTCCATCTCGGGCGTGCCGTCGTCCATGCGATGCTCAGGCCGCTGAATCTCGAACTTCTTCGCCGAGCACGGCATGATCGAGACGTTGAAGATCTTCTTGCGGTCGAGGCCGCTCCGCTCGGCGAAGAAGGTCTTGGTCAGCACGCCGACGATCTGCTGCGGCGACTTCACCGACGACATATACGGGATGAACTCGGGATAGAAGTGCTCCATGTACTTCACCCAGCCGGGGCTGCAGCTGGTGATGAGCGGGAACGGCCCGCCTTTCTTGATGCGGTCGATGAGCTCGTAGCCTTCTTCCATGACCGCCATGTCGGCACCGAAGTCGGTATCGAACACGTAATTGAAACCGAGACGGCGAAGCGCGGTCGGCAGCTTGCGGGTCAGCGACACGCCGGGCGGCAAGCCGTAGAGCTCGCCGACCGTGGCGCGCACCGAGGGCGCAATTTGCACAGTCACGATCTTCTCGGGATCTTCCAGCGCATCGGTGACCGTCTCGATGTAACTCTTGTCGCGAATCGCGGCAACCGGGCACTTGAGCAGGCACTGGCCGCAGAGCACGCACACGGTATCGGCCAAGTCGCGGTCGAAGGGTGGCACCACCGTGGTCGAGAAGCCGCGGTTGACGAAGTCGAGCGCGTACACGCCCTGCACTTCCTTGCAAACCTTCACGCACTTGCCGCACAGGATGCAGAAGTCCGGGTGGCGCGTGATTGCCACCGACGAGGCGTCGATGGAGTGATGGCGCTTTTCGCCTTCGTAGCGAATCTTGTCGATGGAGTATTCGCGACAGGCCGACTGCAAATTGCAGCGCTCGTTGCGAACACACGTTTGACAGGCGCGCGGATGATTGGCCAAAATCAGCTCGATGATGGTGCGCCGGGCATCACGCAACTCGCGCGTGTTGGTGCGCACGACCATGCCCTCCTGCGCGGGGAACGAGCACGAAGGCTCGAGCCGAGTCGAGCCGCGGGGATTGGCGACTTCCACCACGCACATCCGGCACGCGCCCGAAACCGTGAGCTGCTTGTCGTAGCAAAGCGTGGGGATACGAATACTGAGCGCCTGCGCGGCTTCGAGCAGTGTCGAGCCGGTCGGCACAGTGACCGGCATGCCGTTGATGGTTAGGCTGACAGTTGATTTGGCGTCGGACATCGTTAATCTCCGCTCCTTTAGGTACGCGCCACGGCGCCGAAGGGACAAACCCGGTTGCACTCGCC
>CAZTTW010001077.1:0-2084 GCA_964616265.1 uncultured Myxococcales bacterium
TGAGGTCCGGTTGGGGCGTGACGGTCAGTCGAAGCACGCCGCCTTCTTCCATGGCCTCGATGGCGTTGACCAGCAAAGCGACCAGCACCTGCTGAATCTGGTCCGGATCGCACGTGAGCAGATCGTCCCCCGTCGGTGAAACGTACTCACAGCGAATCGACGACATGGCCAAGCGATGGTTGATGAGGAGCAGACTGCGCTCGATGATTTGCGACATGTGTACCGGCGCAAAGCGGGTGCGCGACGGACGCGCGAACAGCAGCAGGTTGCGGACGATGTCGCCCGAGCGCCGCGACTCCTGTTGAATGGCCGTCAGGTAGTGCTGGACGTCGCGCTTGCCGGCTTCGTCGAGGGTTTCGTCGCGCAGGACGCGCTCGACGAGCTTGGCGTAGTTCAGAATACCGCCCAGCGGATTGTTCAGCTCGTGCGCCACAGTGGCGGCCAGCTTGCCAAGCGACGCCATCTTCTCCATCAGCAAAACTTGGCGCTGCGCGCGTCCCAGCTCGGCCGTCTTCTCGACGACCTTTTGTTCCAGCTGCTGCGACCACTCGTTGGCTTCTTCACGCGCCTTGTGCAAATCGTGGGTCATCCCGTTGAAGGCGGCGGCCAATTGTCCAAGCTCGTCGCGCGAGGTGACGTCGATGCGCGTGTCGAGGTCGCCTTGGGCGATTCGCTGCGTGCCTTCGACCAGCTTGACGACCGGACGGCGAACGATGCGATAGACAAAAGCGATGGTTCCCGCGCTGACTACCAGCATGACCGCGATGGTGAGCCAGAAGGATCGGCGGCGCGCATCGCTGAGCGCCAGATCCAGCGATTCGAGGGACATCTGTACGTCCATGATGCCGAGGATCGACTGCTCGGTGACCGGACCGTGGCAACCACCCTGCGCGCACTGTGGTTCGTTTTCGATGGGCACGATGACGCCGAACACGCGGCGGCCCTGATTGTTGCGGTAGATGCGCGTGCGGTTTTCCGTGTCCACCGCTTTTAGTGGCGCGCCTTTTTCGTGGCACACCACGCACGCCTCGGCCTGCATGTCGACTTGCTGCCCGATTTTCGCCGGGTCGTGCGAAAAGGCGACGCTGCCGTGCTTGTTGTAGATGTTCAGCGCTTCCACGCCCGGGCTGTCGCCGATCAACTGCACGACGTACTGAACGTCGTCGTTGCGGTTGACCAGCATGCCGTGCTTCGTGGCGCTCTTTGCCAGCTCGCCGAATTTTCGCGCGTAGGAATAAACCGATTCATTCCATTCTTGCGACATCGCCCGGAAGCCGAGAAAGCCATAGACCGAGACGACGACGACGATGGTGAGCAGCAGCGGCACGAGCAAGCGCGCGCTCGCCGAATGGTAGAACGCGACGTCCATGCTGCCCGCTGGTCGAGGTTTGGCGGTGCTATTGCTTTGCCGCCGACTGGATTCGTCGGTCCTGATCGCGTTGGGATCGGGGTCGGGTGGGCTCAGAGAAGAAGCTCCTGCACGAGTTTCAGGTAGCGGGCAGCACCGAGCATCGAGCGCGGATCACCGAGCGGTACTCCGCCGTCGGCCATGGTCGCCCCGACGCCCTTCGGGCGCGCGGTCAGCAGTGCATCGACGCGGTGATGGAAATCGTGCAGATGCCCACGGCTAAGCTGTTCCATGTCCGAACCGCAAAGCAGAGGCGCAAGTTGTTTGTCTCGCTGAGTCGGCTCGACCGCGAGATCCACCAACCAGCCTGCGCCGTACGGTGCCGAGATGACCAGCTCGGGGCAGCTGCGCACAGCTTCGTTGCGGGCCACGACTTTGCCGGAAACCGGTGCGGCGAGTGTCAGCTTGCCGTTGCCGCTCGAGAGCGTGGCCAAAGGCTCGCCCCGCGTGACCAAGGTGCCGGGCGTCGGAAGCTTGATGGCGCCGGCCTCGGACAGCAGCCACGCTACCAGCGCGTCGACGCCGATGCGCACCGAGGTTCGCCCAAGCTCGACCACCCAGGCATGGGTCGCGCTGAACCGCCGATCCTGCGGAAACAGCCGATAGCCGGACGGGCCCCAACCGCCTTGGGTCCAGGCCGCGGATTCGCCGGTGCGGTCACGCTGCAAAGCCGCAT
>CAZTTW010001078.1:0-2079 GCA_964616265.1 uncultured Myxococcales bacterium
CCGTCGACCGGGTTGCGGCCGGAATGGCAAAGCCAGCACGTCATTCCGATCTCGCCCGTGGGCTTGCCCGTCTCGCTGTCCAAGGCATCGCGCAGCCCCGAAAAACCCGTGCTCGCCGAGGTGTAGCCGATTTTTCCGGCTGGCTCGTCGGGATCGGTGGCCAGGCCAAACACCGCCGGATTTGCCAAAATGCCGCCCTTGAGCGACAGGTGGCGCGTGACGTAGGTGTCGATGCGTCCGTCTTGGTCCAGATCCAGCGGCACGTGATCGAGGTGGATCTCGATGTCGCGGCGCCACGCCAGATCCGCAAGGTGCGTCCAGTAGTCGCCGTTGGTGCTGACCAGGCGGGAACCGGGCGACGTGAAGTCTTGCCACTCGTAAGCGCCGATGCTTTCGATGGCTTGCTGGCGCACCGACGCTGACGCTGCGGCCGGCAACAGTCGAGGCGCCACCACCCCCGGCATGAGCATGGCCTCGGGCAACGGCAGCGGCGGCTCCATTCGTTCCACCGGGGCTTTGGCACGCGGTCGGTACTTGTGTTTGCACGCGGGCGCGCCTATTGCACAAAACGCGAGCAAGGTGGCAAGTGCGATTCGCTTCACGAGCAGCTGAATTTAGCTTGAGGTAAAAAATGTGCACGGCCTCTCGACCGCTATTCGCATAAGCTGGAGATGATGTCGTTCGCTCCGGAAGTAAAGAGCCAGCCCGTTGCTCGCGTGAAGCGCATCGGCAGCGCTGGTGTCGTCGAGGTCGTCATCGAAGTGGCGCCGACGTCGACCGGGGACGATCTCGTCTCGCAGTTCGCCTCGCTGACCACCAACGCCCGGCAGGCCTTGATTGCCCAAGGGCTGGGGCCGACCAACGTCGTCGCAGGGTGGATCCATTTTGCCGAGGCGCCTAGGTGGAATTGGCGACAGGCACTGGCAGCCGCATGGGACGTGACGGGACCTCTGCCGCTGACGGCTGTCCTGCAACCGCCGGCGCAGCCGTTTTGCCGGTGCACCATGCAATTGCACGCCATGCATACCGCACGGCAGAGCGGCGTCTGGTACGGCAATTCGCAGAGCCCCGCCGCTGCCACCGTCTTGCGCTCGGGTGCTCGCCATCTGCGTCTGATGTCCGTCCTGCCCAGGCCCGACGTTCGAGGCACCGATGTGGCTGACCTGGCGTACGACATGTATGCGCAAGCTCGCCACGCGCTGACCGATCGTGGGCTCGCCTTCTCCGATGTCGTTCGCACCTGGATTTACGTGCGGGACATCGCACGCAATTACGCGGCCTTCGAGCAGGGGCGAAGTCGTTTCTTCGGCGAACGGGGTCTTGGGCGCCTGCCTGCCAGCACCTGCGTGGAGGGGGCTCCGGTCGACGCTGCGGCGCCGATGGCCATGGATTTGTACGCCGTCGCCGCCCATCCCGACGTGGACATTTCTACGGTCGCTCCCGACCCGACGGGCCAAGCTGGGACCGATGGCTTGGCCTTTCTTTCCGCCGTCAGAGTCGCCGAGCCGGGGCATCGAACCCTCTATGTCTCCGGAGCGGCGGCCCCGGCAGGTCCCGATGGACGTGGCGATGTCGTCGCGCTCACCGATCTTGAAGGTCAGCTCGATGGCGTTTTCCGCCAGGTGCGCTTTTTGCTCGACCGATCAGAAATGCGCTTCGCCGACGTGCTGGCCGCCAAGGCCTACCTCAAGGACGCGCGCGACTACCCCGTGTTTCGGGAAGCTGCCCGCTCGCATGGCCTTGGCGACGACGTTCCGACGACGGTGGTCGTGGCGAACCTCGGCCGCCCGGCATGTTTGTGCGAAATCGAGCTCTGGGTTTCGCGAATTCCGTAGGCTGGTTTAGCCGCTGCTGGCGCTCTGTGTCGTGCAGGGCGACCCTCGTCGCAGCGGTTGATGTCGCCAAAACCGGATTAAAATGCTCCGAAACTCCGAGCCCACAATGCCGAAATCGGCAAAAAGCTCGCGATCGCGTGGGCGCGGCGCCGATTGCGCGCTACGCTCTCACCCATGGACACTATTCTACGGATTTCCGATGCGGCGAACTTAGCGATCCATGCGATGGCTCATATCGCGCGCT
>CAZTTW010001079.1:0-2068 GCA_964616265.1 uncultured Myxococcales bacterium
CGCTTCGTGTACGCCGACAGCAGCCGCCCGCGCTGGGTCGACGGGTTCACGCGCAAGACCTTCATCGCCATGGTCGAAGGCGCGGCCACGTCGGCCCTGCGTCTCGGGCTCATCGACCAGGCCGCCTGGGACGAAGGCATCGCCGACCTCAAGCGCAGCGCCACTGACGACGGCACCTTTTGCTACACCTTCTTCAAAGCCGTCGCGCACAAGACATGACATTGATGCAGCAATCGTGCAACGTCTTCGCAAATTTACAATCTTGATCCTGCACCGAAACCGCACTCGGGTGATGATCCAGTCTGTCTAGGAAGGGAGGTTGAACCCAACGTCGCCATTGGTGACTGAGTACACGGGGAATAACTGCAGGCCGACGCTGGCCTACGACTGGCTCAAAACCCAGCGGTCGGCCTGGGAAAAGGAGGCATGGCTCTCTCTCTTACTGTTTCAGAACGCACCCGACGCGTGATCGCTTCCGATCTCGAAATCAGCATCATCGGCGAGTGCAACTATCCATCACCCCTGGCTGGGCGCCTGGCTGAGAGTGCCATCCATTACGTCGGCCAAGCCGATCGCGTGCTGCTCGAAGATCGGATTTCAACAGTTCTGCAGCACACCGGCGATCCCGCGAAAGCCCCTGCCTTCGAGCTGGCGGGGCCGCGCCACAAGGTGTTTTTCGGCGCCGCGCAGTTGCGCTGTGGCATCGTTACCTGTGGCGGCCTTTGTCCCGGACTCAACAATGTCGTGCGCGGTTTGGTGCTGGGGCTTTGGCACAGCTACGGCGTTCAGGAAATCTTCGGCTTCAGATACGGCTATGCGGGCCTGGTCCAGCGCCACGGGCATGGTCCGGTTCGCCTCAGCCCGGCCGTGGTTTCCGGCATCCATCACGAAGGTGGAACCATGCTCGGCACCTCGCGTGGCAATCAGGATCCGACGGAGATCGTCGACCGCCTTCATCAGATGGGCATCGGCATCCTCTTCGTCATTGGCGGCGACGGTACGTTTCGTGGCGCCATGACCGTGGTTGAGGAAATCCGAAAGCGGAAGCTTCCCATTGGCATCATCGGCGTTCCCAAGACCATCGACAACGATATCCACTTCATTGACCGCAGCTTCGGCTTCGAAACGGCCTTTTCAGTCGCCGTCGACGTCATTCGCAGCGCCCACGTTGAGGCGCTGGGTACTCATGACTGCATCAGCATCGTCAAGCTGATGGGGCGTCACTCGGGATTCATCGCCTGCCACGCGGCGCTGGCCTCGACCGATGTGGACGTCGTGCTGATTCCAGAAGTGCCGGTCCCATTCGAAGGGCGAGGTGGACTGTTCGAGTTTCTTGAACGGCGACTCGAAGCCGAGTCCCATGCGCTTATCGTCCTGGCCGAGGGAGCAGGCCAAGAGCACTGTCGGCCGACCGGCGAGGGCGCAACGGTACCCACCGATGCCAGCGGCAATATAAAACTGAGCGATATTGGGATCGTCCTGCGTGACAAGATCATCGAACGATTCAAACGCAAGCGTGTCGACGTGACCGTAAAGTATATCGACCCCAGCTACTACATTCGCAGCGTTCCCGCTGCCCCTGCCGACAGCGTTTACTGCTGGAACCTGGCGCGCAACGCAGTTCACGCGGGCATGGCTGGCAACACCGACATGATCATCGGTCGTTGGCATGGTCGATTCGTCCACGTGCCCATGCCGCTCGCGACCCGCTTCCGCAAGCAAGTGGATGTTCAGGGCGATCTTTGGGCCGCATTTGTTGAGGCCACTGGACAGCCTGCCTTCTCCGATTCGACGATGGCAGGGCCCGCTGGAAGCCAAGAAAGCTTGTCCCAGCCTGTCGCCTAAGCCATCATTAGCGCCATGTTCCCCTGTCCTTCGCCAGGTCGTCATCCGCGCCGCGATCCTTCCGAAGGTGACGACGATTGAGTGTCCGCAGCTTGCGCCGCGGGGTCCGAATTTCGCGGCTCAATGGCCAGCCCATGTACCCCTACCGCTGCTTCGCCCTCGTCCCCCGCGGACGACGACGCACGGCTCGGGGCCAGTGCAGTTCGCTATTCTTTCACTGTTG
>CAZTTW010001080.1:0-2065 GCA_964616265.1 uncultured Myxococcales bacterium
GATGGAAGACTGCGCCCTGGGAAACGCCATCGGAGAAAGGATCCTCGGGTGCGCCGGAATGGCTCACCCCAGTTGTAATTCTAGCGCAAAAGGCAGGCGTTGCGTCTGCTTTGGGTTCGGCAAAGGATGACGCTCCAGCTGGCCGACAATTAGGGCCAAGCTGTCGGAACCCTCCTGTGGAAAAGCAAAAGGGCGCCGGCAAACACGAATGTTTGCGGCGCCCCCATGGCACCGATCGTACTCCGCTACTCCGCTATTTCGCGGTCGCCGAAGTCGCGGTGCCGGTGTAGGTGACAACCTGGTCGGGAGTCGCCACGACGTCCGTGCCGGCACCGTGGTTAGCACCGACCCACACGACATTGAAGGTTCGGCTCGCCGGCATTCCGGTGTAGGACCCGGTCCTGTCGCTGATGCTCAGCTTCCCGGCGGTGTCGTCCCAGGTAAATGTGATGGTCGCATACTTACCGGTCTCGTAGTTGTACGTATCGCCTTCGTCTTCATAGAGCGTGAACGATCCGTTGGCGCCCTTGTAGACTCGGATCTCGAGAGGATCGATGCTTTCAGTGGCGTATTGAATGTTCGGGCCCATCGGGACAATCGAGCCAGCCCTTACGTAGAGAGGGATCTTGGACAGTGGCGCATCGGCGGTAACCTTGGCGCCACCCGTGGCAGTGGCTCCGGTCCAGAAGTCGTACCAGGTCCCGGCCGGAAGATAGACTGACCTACTGGTCGCTCCGGCTGACGTCACGGGATTGACTAGGATGGCAGGGCCATACATGAACTGATCCTTGATGTTGAACACGTTCGAGTCCGTCTGAAAATCGAAGACCAGGGGCCGCATGATCGTGTAGCCCTGGTTGGTGACCATCCAGCCCAACGAATAGAGATACGGCATCAAACGATAGTGCAGAACATCAACCGCGAGCATGTTCGCCTTGCCGGTGGCGCTCCACTGTGAGCCGTACAATTCCTTAGGGGCTTGTCCATGGGTGCGGAAAATGCTGTTGAAGGCCCCAAACTGGAACCAGCGGGTGAACATCTCCTCATTGAACTCAGAAGTGTTGAAGTAGCCGCCGATGTCGGTGGTCCAATATGGCATGCCCGACGCCGCGTAGTTGAGCCCGGCGGGTATCTGCTGCACGAGGACGCTCCAGTTGGCGTTGATGTCCCCCGACCATACGACGGCGCCGAAGCGCTGGGTGCCGGCAAAGGCGCTGCGCGAGAGGACGAAGAGGCGCTTGTTGCTCGGGCCCACCGAGCGCCAGCCCTCCCACAGCGTCCTGGTGTGCTCCAGCGCATAGGCGTTGATGAATAGGGACCTTTCCCAAGCTTGGTGTCGACCGCCGAGATGTCTCCGCCCCCCGGGAAGCCATCCGGATAGCCCTGCGGCTCGTCGTTATCGGCCCAGATAGCGTCCCAGCCGTACTTGCCGATCAATTTGTCGTATTGGCCTTGATACACCAGCTTTCGGGCATCGGCGTTGAACACGTCATAGAAGTGATGGCAGCTAGAGCTGCCGTAAAGCGCACCGATCTTGTCCAGAGCATTGTAGTTGTCCTGATCGGTTGGGTCAGTCGGAGGGCCGGAGCAATTGGGGCCACCGTCCACTTTGTTGGCAAACTCAGGCCAGATTGATATCATGCCGTGGATATTAGCCTGGTGGAGAGTGTTCACCATGGTCAAGGGATCGGGGTAGTTGGTCGTATTCATCAGGTCCGAGCCCCAGGTAAATGTTGGGTTCCAGTAGTCCCAGTCCTGGACGATACAGTCGACCGGGATCTTGTTGTTGCGATAGCCATCCTTGACCGCCAATACCTCCTTTTGGGTGGAGTAGTGGTCTTTGGACTGAAAGAACCCGTAGGCCCACTTGGGGAGGAGGGGTTGGGGACCGGTGGTAGTGCGGTAGCCGGCGATGACCTGGTCGATGCTCGGGCCATAGAAGAAATAGTAGTCGACCATGGGACCAGCGGCGGAGTTGTAGCTGTACGACGTGCTGGTGCTGCTGAAGTCCGAGACGGAGTAATTGTCCCAGAAGATGCCGTAGCCTTTGTTCGAAACCAGCAGG
>CAZTTW010001081.1:0-2062 GCA_964616265.1 uncultured Myxococcales bacterium
CGATGAAGTATTCGCCGTCGCCGGAAAGGCCCAGGTCGTGAATCTGCACGATGTTTTTGTGCGACAGCGACGCGTGGATACGCGCCTCGGTTTGCAGCATCTGCATGAAGCGCGCGTCCTCGGCCAGGCGAGGCAGCACGCGCTTGATGACGACCATCTTCTCGAAGCCTTCTTCGCCGCGTGCACGGCCGAGAAACAGCTCCGCCATGGCGCCGACCGCGAAACGCTCGAACAGCTCGTAATGGCCCAGGCGCTTGCGGCCAGTGGACGCGAACATGGACGTTCCCATGGCAGGCGTTAACGCCATCGCCTGTTCCTTTGTCCGAGTAATTGCTGGGCCGTGCTTACCGTCATGGGCGCTGAAACCTGGTAACTTGCGTCCAATGGCCTCTGAATACAATAGCCTACACGGGTTGGCTTCGGGCGCCATTTTGGATCGCGTCATCCCCGGGGCGGTGCTCGCAGCGGGACGTGTTGGCCAAGCGCCTCTGCTCCAGGCCTTCGGCCAGCGGCAGGTGGAACCACGGCAGGCGCCAGCGACCGTCGACACGGTTTACGACCTGGCGTCGCTGACCAAGGCGCTGGTGACCAGCGTGCTTTGCATGCAGGCCGTCGCTGAAGGTCGGCTGACGCTCGACGATTCGCTCGGGCTGTACATGGAGCCGCTGGCCGATCGTCCGGAGGTCACGCTAAGGCGCGTTCTTGCCCATGCCGGCGGCTTTCCGGCCCACCGCAAGTTCTACGACGACCTCCTCGACAAGGCCGACCCGCGACCGGTCGGTGCGCAGGCCGTCGTTCGTATGGCCGCCGCCGAGCCGCTGTCGTATGCGCCAGGCTCACGCTCGGTCTACTCGGATCTCGGCTTTATCTTGCTGGGCGCCGTCGTCGAGCGCGCGCTCGGCGGCCGGCTCGACGAGCTCGCCGCGCGTCTGATTTTCAGGCCGCTTGGCATCGGCTTGCGCTTCGTGGATCTGCGCGTGCAAGCGCCGAGCGAAAACTTCGACGGAAGCCCGGTCGCGCCCACCGAGCGCTGTCCGGTGCGTCGGCGACTTGTCGTCGGCGAAGTGCATGACCTAAACGCCTTCGCCATGGGCGGAATTGCCGGACACGCCGGCCTGTTCGGCTGTGCCAGCGGCGTGCTTCGTCTGGCTCTCGCTCTAGGTGCTGCGTACCACGGTCGCGGGCTCGACGGTGGCGCCCCGCTGGTTTCGCCGCACGTCCTTCGTGAATTTTGGCGGCCGGCCGGTGTGCCCGGGTCGACGTGGCGGCTGGGCTGGGACGGGCCGTCCGAGCACGCATCGCTGGCGGGCGACCTCATTTCCCGTCGGGCAGTCGGCCATCTCGGCTTCACGGGCTGCTCGCTCTGGATCGATCCCGACCAGGAAGCGTGCGTCGTGGTTCTGACCAATCGCGTGCATCCCGAGGTGCGCGACGACCCGCGTTTTCGGGCCCTGCGGCCCGCGCTTCACGACGCGGCTTTGCGAGCCATCGACTATCAGGCAGAGTAGGGTCCTTCGGAGACACACGTGAAAATCGCGCTCGGCCAAGTCGACCCCACCATCGGCGATTTCGAGGGAAATCTTCGCCTCGCTCGCCAGGCCATGGCCGAGGCCCAGGCCGCTGGCGCCGAGCTTTTGGTGCTTCCCGAGCTGATGCTGTGCGGTTATCCGCCGCGCGACCTGCTCGAGCGCGAGGCGTTTCTGCGTTCTGTTCGGAATGCCCTCGACGAGCTCTGCGCGAGCGTGACCGGGCCCCTGGCCGTGCTGGTGGGATTTCCCGAGCCGCTTGCCGACGTGAAAACGGGGCGCCAGATCGCCAACGCGGTGGCGCTCATCGACGGTGGCAAGGTGGTCGCCGTCCGGCGCAAGTCACTCCTGCCGACCTACGACGTGTTCGACGAATGGCGCTACTTCGAACCCGCCACCACCGTTGCGCCGGTGCCGTTCCGCGGCCGCAGCCTGGGCATCTCGATCTGCGAAGACATCTGGAACGACGGCGATTTTTGGCCCAAGCGGCTCTACCGTGAAGATCCCGTCGAGAAATTGGTGGCCGCCGGCGCCGA
>CAZTTW010001082.1:0-2060 GCA_964616265.1 uncultured Myxococcales bacterium
TCTTTATCGGCAGCGAGCTCGGGCGGCGTGCGCTCGAGAACCGATTTGACCGCCTCGTCGATGGCGCCCACGGGCTCGGCCAGGGCTTCGCGAATTTCGTCACTCGTAACGACGATGGTCTTGGGCACGCCGGCGATGAGGTCGCGGCCCTTGATCTCCATCGACTCGACTTCGTCCAGCTTGTACGCGTTGCCGATCTGCTTTTTGACGAGCTCGGCCGTGCGCTCGCCGATGAGCAGGCTGTACTTGCGGCGAATGTACGCGACCACGGCTTCGTCCAGCTTGTCGCCGGCCATGCGAATGGAGCGCGCAGCGACGATACCCGAGAGCGAAATGACCGCCACCTCGGTCGTGCCGCCGCCGATGTCGACGATCATGTTGCCCGACGGCTCGGTGACCGGCAAACCCGCTCCGATGGCGGCCGCCATCGGCTCTTCGATGAGGTACACCTCGCGCGCGCCAGCGGCCAGCGCCGAATCGCGCACGGCCCGCTTTTCGACCTCGGTGATACCCGACGGAACGCCGATGATGATGCGCGGTTTGACCAGCGTCTGCCGATTGTGGACGCGCGTGATGAAGTAACGCAGCATCGCCTCGGTGACTTCGAAGTCGGCGATGACCCCGTCCTTCATCGGGCGAACCGCCGCGATATTACCGGGCGTGCGGCCGAGCATTTCCTTCGCCTGCTTGCCTACTGCCAAGACCTTCTTGGTTCCGTTGCCCGAGCGTTGAACGGCAACCACCGACGGCTCGTTCGAAACGATGCCCTTCCCGCGGACAAACGTCAGCGTCGTCGCCGTCCCGAGATCGATGGCGAGGTCATTTGAAAACAGGCCGTAAACCCAATCGAGAAGCATGCGATGTAGCCGGCAAGGACGTGGTCAGCGTTCCTGTGTGAGGCAAGTCTCTACTAGCATACCCCGGATGCGATGGCTACGGCCGAGGTTGCGCTTCGGGCGCAAGTTGCCAGCTCACCGACGGCGAAGTCACTTCGACATTTTTCAATGACTGTCAAAAGCGAAGCTGAAGCTCGTAGCGGCGATTTTTCGCCTTCTTGGCGGGCGTATCGTCCGGCTTGACCAGCGGCCTGTCCGAGCCCATTCCGACTGAAATGATTTCACTCGCGGAAATGCCGCGCGCCACCAATTCGCGGGCAATGACCGCCGCTCGACGGCCGGAGAGCTCCTTGTTGTGCGCGGGCGAACCGCTCGAATCGGTGTGCCCCGACACTTCGAACTTGTAATTAGTGACGCCCGAGACTTTGAGGTTCTGCTTCACCTTCACCAGAACATCGGCCAACTTCTTCAGTTTGGCGTTGCAACCGGGCATCAATTCCTCGCTGTCGGTCTTGAAGCTGCACTGGTTCTTGCGTCCCTCGGCCAGCAACTTGGCGTTCACGTCCTTCACGGCCTTGTCCCGCGCAGCGTTGCCAGCTGCACCCGCCGCCTTGCCGGTCAGTCCGCCCAGGTCGAAGGCGTAGGCGCTTGGGCTCGAGGCAAGCGCGAGTACCCCAGCAATTCCGATACAAGCCGTCCACATTTGCTTCATCATGCGCCAAGGTTACAGCGCGTCCGAGCGGCGGAGCAAGCGCGGCTTAGGGCGCTGGCGATGAAGAAGAGCACTGCGGCTGCGATCGTGACGATACACGTTGGCCGGCCCGAGCAGCCCGGCTTGCGGCCAGGGCAATCATCTGAGCGACAGTCACGGCCACGAGACAGCTGAGATAGAAGTAGGTGGGAAACGTCTGATGCCAGCCGCGCAGAGGCATCCAGAAGGCGTGCAAGGATTCCCAACCGGAGAAAAGGACGTAGCCCGCCCAGCCCGTCAAAAACAGGAAGGCGGCGCCAAGGGCGTTTTGTGGCTGGTCCAGCTCGCCAGCGAAGAAGAGCAGCGGCACGCAAAGAATCAGATAGTAGTAATAGGACGCAACCGCGAACAGAAAGACGAAGACGAAGCCGAACGCGACGGCTTCGTGGTGCTCCAAGCTCCGAATGAACGTGACGGCTGGCAGAACTAGCAACGCCAGCGCGAGCCATGCCGGCAGCTTTTCCGTCGCGCTC
>CAZTTW010001083.1:0-2059 GCA_964616265.1 uncultured Myxococcales bacterium
TTCTACGCCAAGAGCCTGACCGAGCCGTTCTGGGTCTACATGAAGCTGGCCATCGTCGGCGGGATCCTAATTTCGGCGCCCTTCATCTTTCTCGAGTTGTGGCGATTCGTCGCGCCCGGGCTTTACCGCAAAGAGCGACGCATCGGCCTGCTGATCGCCGTCGCCACCGGCGTCTGTTTCGTGGGCGGTGCCGTCTTCGCGTACGCCTTCATGTGCGAGCCGGCCGCTTACTACCTGACCAAGCTTTGCACCTCGTTTGCGGGCGACTTGCCGTTCCGGCTCGACACCATGCTGATGATGGACGACGTCGCCAACTTCCAAATGATGACGCTGGCAGGATGTGGAATCGCGTTCGAGCTGCCGGTCGTGCTTTCCATCGTGGGGTGGATGGGGATTGTCAGCAGTCGCGGCCTGCTCAAGTTCAACAAGTACGCCATTGTGCTCGCCTTCGTCGTGGCCGCCGTGCTGACGCCGAGCACGGATCCGTTCACGCAGACGTTGCTCGCCGTGCCCATGTTTGGCCTCTACAACATCTCGATCCTCGTGGTCTGGATGATCGAGCGGGCCCGCCGCAAACGCGAAGCCGCCCTGGCAGGTAGCTAAGTAATTCGGTACCAGCCGAGCATCGCCATCGACGTCACCGCAACCCACACGATGGCCGTGTTGCGCGTGGCCTGGTGGTGCGAATCGTTCACCTGGGCATCCAGCTCGTCAAAGTGGTGCATGATCTCTTCGGTGCCAGGCTGGCGCGAAAGCAGCTCCTGTTCGACGCGAAGCTTTCGAACCTCCGTGGTGCCGGGACCAAAGCAGTAATAGACCGCCGGCAAGAATCCCAGCACCAACGCAAAGGCCAGGCCGAGAAAGGCGCGCTGGGCAGGCTTGCGGCGAAAATCGCCCAGGCGGAAGGTGGTCGCTTGCGCCTCCATCTTGCTTACCACTTCGCGTGCCGAGGCCATGCACTTGCGACAGCCCGAGGCTTTGCTCTTGTCGTAGTACAGGCCGTGCTGCACGCAACGGACGAGATTCAGGTTCTTGGGATCCTCGTCCACGGCGACGCCCGACTTCGACTTCATGCCGATCTCGCGCAAAGAAAGCTCCGAGGTCGACGTTCGAGCTGGAGCGATCTCTGGGAGATCGCTCGACGCCGTGAGGTCCTGGCGTGCCAGCTCCAACTTCGGGGAGGGGCCGCGATCGAGCGCCAACCCCGAGCCGGACGGCTGCGACAGAACGGGCGAAGGCGTGGGCATCTGGGCGGCGGTCGCTCGGCCGGAAATGCTCGGCGTGGGAACGTGCCTGGGCTGAAACGGATCGGGGGCACCCGGCTGGACCTTGGGCTGCGCAGGTGCCATGGGTGCAAACGGATCGGCCGGCGAAGCTGGCGTCGTCGATGGCATGCCAAAGGCAGTCGCCGTCGCCACGGGGGATGGCGTATTGCCAAGGGATGGCCCCGCGCCTGGCCAGCCGCTACCGGGCGGCGGCGTCGGCGGCTTGAGGCGGCTCGGCGAGGTCGCCGGCAGGGGCGACGACTGCGCCACCGGTACGCTGGCGATCTGGCTAGGCTGGCCGCCCTGTCCGGGTGGTCGCATCGCTGGACGAATCACAGTCACGGCACCGATCGACTGAAGATGGCGAACCAGCGCCTGCGCTTGCGCCTGATCGAGGCTCTGGCCGGCGCGCAGGTTCTTGGCAGAAATGGCCTTGGCCACGGTGGCGAGCGGCAGACCGTGCTTGGCCGAGAGCGCAGCCGCAAGCCGAGTCTCGCCAGCAGCGCTGGGATCGGTGGAACCCACCACGAAGACGTCGAACAGATTGCCCGCCATGACTTCCAGTATAACGGTGCTTGGGTCGAGCGCGAAACGTCTGCGCGCTTCATCGTGACGGCAACGTAAAAAGATCGCGCAAAAACTTGACCGCCGACCAACCCCGCCGAGGATGAAACGATGCTGAGTATCGCTTGTGACGAGCCACCGACCGCACCCGAAGAGGAGCCGACGCCGGCCATCCTTCCCTTGCGCCGGCTCGCCGTCACGTTCGAGAGCAGCAGCCGGCGACGACGGGC
>CAZTTW010001084.1:0-2053 GCA_964616265.1 uncultured Myxococcales bacterium
GCAAACTCGAAAATCTTGAAGCGCGCGTCGACCCGACGTTCCTCGCAGAGGCGGAGGAACGAGCGCTGGCCGGCAACATCGAAGAGCTCCTGCATTCGCTCGGTGAGGATCTCGGCGCGCTCGTCGGGGCTGGCCATGAGCGGCAGCGAAACGCCCCAGATTTGACCACGTTCTTTGTCGCGCAAATCGCCGAACATATCGACGAAGCCGGGAACGAGGTCGGTCTTGGTGACGAGAAAGTAAACCGGGACGACCATTTCCAGTCGGCCGGTGACCTCGTCCAAGCGGTCGCGCAGCGCCTTGGCCAGCGCTGCCATTTCTTCTTCGCCGCCTTCGAGGTCGAGCAGGCTGACGGCCAGCAGAATGCCGTTGATGGGCTTCTTGGGGCGCGTTTTGCTCAGCAGATCGAGGAAGGCCAGCCATTCTTCGTGATCGTCATCCTGAGTCGACCAGCGGCCAGCGGTATCCAAGATGATGGCTTCGTTGGTCAGCCACCAATCGCAGTTGCGCGTGCCGCCCACGCCCTTGACCTTGCCGCCTTTGGCGTACGGGAACTGCAGGCCCGAGGCGCGCAGCGCGGTAGTCTTGCCGGCGCCGGGCGGGCCGATGATGACGTACCAGGGAAGCAGCCCGAGCGCGTCGCGGCCCTTATGGCCGAGGCGCGACGACTTGAGGCCCGCGATGGCCTTCTGAAACTCGACCTGCATGGCCGTGATTTCGGCCTGCTGGTCCGGACGAATGTTCGAGCGCCCCGACAGATCGCCCAGCCCTTGCTCGATGGCGCTGGCAGCTTTGCGGGTGGCGATGGCCTTGTAAATCGCCCACGCGGCGAGCCCCAGCACGACGACCGCCGTAACTGCGATAGCGCCCCAGAAAAGCGCCGAAATTCCGTGGAAGACGATCGCAGCGGCCCAGGCCAGTGCGATGAAGATGGCGCCAAAGATGTACTTGAGCACGGCCTGACCTCTAGTGGGCTAATCTGTCGACGCGAGAAGTGACGTCGGCGACCTGTTGATCGAACGACACGCGCAGCCCCACGAAAACGGCGAGCGCGAGCGCGAAAATCCCGAGCGACACCCACAGCATCAGGTTGCTGCCCGCCCGACGAATCATCGGCTCATCGGGCGGCTCGCCTGCCGGAGCCATCTCGTCGGGTATTTCCAGATTCCGCTCGAGCACATTTCGCACGCCATCCGCGATGCGCATCAGCTCGACGTCGCCGCCGGGAAACCCGTATTTTCCCTGAAAGCCAAAAAGCAGGCACAAGTGGTACACGCGCAAAACTTCGATGCGCCGGCCGTCGCTGAGCAGCGCCTGCAGCCGGGCAAAGAAGCCTTCACCCGCGATGTTCTCACCGAAGTAATGAAGCTGAAGTGGCTGATTCATCCAGTACGAGCGCAAGGGCTCGGGCGTATTGATGGCCACCTCGTCACAGAGCGCGACGATGGCGTAGATGATGTCCTGGCTGTCCCGGTCGGGCACACCGTGGGTGCGAGCGCGGGTTTTCAGCGCCTCGATGAACCCGCGCATGCGCGTGTGGACGGTCTCGGGCGACGGCACCGGCCCATCGAGCTCGCGCAGTCGCGCGATGGCGCCGAAACATTCCCCGGTCAGCTCTTGAATGATCTCTGCCATGCGTGCCTCAGCCTTTGCTGGGAATACCGTAAAGCTCGATTTTGACTTGCGACGGATCGAAGGGCGGCGGCGCGTAGATGGCGACCTTTCGCTCGGCCAGAACGTGGCGCCAGTGATCGATCGACGTGTCCATCAAAAAGTAGACGACGCCCGGCCGCACCGGAATCTCGGCCGGAGGTCGGTGGGTGACCTGCAAGGGAACACCACGCACAGCCGAACGCATAAGGAACGGCAGTTGCGTCCACGACGCAATTTTGGTGCGGCCGGCCAGGTCACGCGAGATCTGCTCGGTGGGCAGGGACGAGACCGCACCCAGCACGAACTGCTGGCACTTGAGAATCCGCTCGTCGTTGAGCGTGCCCACGTGAATGCCCTCGTGAATCTCGATGGGCACGCGCACGCACAGCTCGCGCAGGTT
>CAZTTW010001085.1:0-2053 GCA_964616265.1 uncultured Myxococcales bacterium
GCAAGAGCTCTTCCCTGACAGCTGACCACCCGGCCCGGCTCGCCAGCGAAGTGGCACCACCACCAGCGGGCGTAGCCTGCCCAGCCGACGGTGAATGCAGTCTGGCTTACACAAGCTCGGCTCAAGTCCACCCTGTCGGCTTCTTGTCGGCCCCGGACGCCGCTGGTTCGCGACCGCCCAACCTGACCATCAGACCCTCATTGGCGCTGCGCGCGATGGCTTAAATCACTTACGGTCAAGAAGGAAAGCTGAGCATCGACGAGCTGACCGGCGGAACCTTCACGATTTCGAACGGCGGCGTCTTCGGCTCGATGCTTTCGACGCCGATTTTGAATCCGCCCCAAAGCGCGATTCTAGGTCTGCACCGGGTCGAGCCTCGCCCGGTTGCCGACGGCGACAAGGTGGTGGTCCGACCCATGATGTATCTGGCGCTATCGTACGACCACCGAATCATCGACGGCCGCGAGGCGGTTCTGTTTCTGGTGGCCATCAAAGAGCTTGTCGAAGACCCAACCCGTTTCATTTTGCGAGTGTGACCATGGCAGAGACATTCGATCTGGTTGTTCTTGGCGCCGGCCCTGCCGGTTACACGGCCGCCATTCGGGCCGCACAACTCGGGATGCGCGTCGCGTGTGTCGACAGCGGCGTCGGTCCCGAGGGCAAACCTTCGCTCGGCGGCACCTGCTTGAACGTGGGCTGCATCCCCTCGAAAGCGCTGCTCGAGTCGTCCGAGCATTTCCACCGCACCAGCGTCGATCTCAAGGAACACGGCATTTCCATCGGCGACGTGCGCATGGACGTGCCGGCCATGATCGAGCGGAAGAACAAGATCGTCCGCGGGCTGGCATCCGGCGTAGGCACGCTGTTTGCCAAGAACAAGGTCGTGCCCTTCGCCGGCAGCGGCCGGCTGCTCGCTGGTATGCGAGTCGAGGTAACGCCCCTGGCAGGCGGCCCCATCGAAACGGTCACCGCGAAGAACATCTTGATTGCCACCGGCTCGCTACCGCGCGAGATCGCTGCCGTTCCCGCCGACGGCAACCTGGTCGTGGATTCCACGGGTGCTCTCGACTTCTCGACCACGCCCGAAAAGCTGGGCGTTATCGGCGCGGGGGTCATTGGTCTCGAGCTCGGTTCGGTTTGGAATCGCCTGGGCAGCAAGGTCGTCCTGCTCGAAGCCATGGATACGTTCTTGCCCGGCGCCGACGAGCAGATTGCCGAGGCCGCGCTGAAGGAAATGACCCGGCAAGGGCTCGACATTCGCTTGGGCGCCCGCGTGCTTTCGGCCAAGACCGGCCAAGGCAAACAAGGCAAAGAAGACAAAGTCGACGTCGAGTACGAAGACGCGACCGGAAAGCATCGCATCGAGTTTTCCAAGCTGGTGGTGGCCATCGGACGCAAGCCCAACACCCACGGCATCGACGTGAACGAAGTTGGCCTGCTGCTCGACGAACGCGGCAACATCCACGTCGACGATTTCTGCCGAACCAACTTGCCCAACATCTACGCCGTGGGCGACGTCGTGCGCGGCCCCATGCTGGCGCACAAGGCGTCCGAAGAAGGCGTGATGGTGGTCGAACGCTTGGCCGGCCAAGCGTCGCGGGTCAACTACGACGCCATTCCCTGGGTTATCTATACCTCGCCGGAAATCGCGTGGGTGGGCAAGACCGAGCGCCAACTGCGTGCCTCTGCGCGCGAGTACAAGGTCGGCGTTTTCCCGCTGTCGGCCAGCGGTCGCGCCCGTGCCATGGGTAAGACCATCGGTCTGACCAAGCTCCTCGCCGATCGCCATAGCGATCGCGTGCTCGGCGTTCACATCATGGCGCCCATGGCGTCCGAAATGATCGCCGAGGCAGTGCTGGCCATTGAATTCGGTTCGAGCGCCGAGGATCTGCAGCGCACGGTGCACGCCCATCCGTCGCTGTCAGAGACCGTGCACGAAGCCGCGCTGGCCGCGGACGGCCGCATGCTGAACTTTCACGGCTAGGACCACTCTATTTTGGGCGTTGATCCCATCCTGACGTAAAAGATCGAGAGATATGAATCGTCGGGAATG
>CAZTTW010001086.1:0-2052 GCA_964616265.1 uncultured Myxococcales bacterium
ACTAGGAGCTGGCCATGACTCGGGGACATTTTGCTGAACTATCGCAACAGAACCTCGAGTAGAGCATGATAGTGGCCTTCGGTCCGGGCTCACGACGGCCGATCGCGAGCGTCTGAAGCGACGTACTACGAGCACAAAGGCTGGCTGCGCGAGCCAGAGAAGCGCGCAGCACGAGCAAAGCGCGACGAGCAGTTGCGCGTCGTGATCAAGCGCGTCTACGACGAGAATTTCGCGGTGTACGGAGCCGAAGAGGTCGGGCGACAGCTATTACGCGAGGGCATCGTCGTGGCTCGCTGTACGCCGACAGCCGGTCTGCCCAACGGGTCCAATAGACCCAATTTCGGACACTGCGACCGTAGCGTTACCCGCCCGCACTTGCCGATAATTCGATCGTTATTTGGGCACTGGTGGCGGGTGCGCTCGCAGAAGCCATGAGGAGCAAGGTTCATGACATGTTGGCTGTCTCGGCAATTTGACCGTTCGTTCGTTCATACCGCTGTCGCACTCTGTTTGTCGCTTGCATTCGCGTGATCGAGTTCCGCGTCTTCCGGGAATGCTGGAACAGGTGGTGCCAGTCTTGGGGGCGCCTCGGCAAGCGGCGGCAGAGTCGGGACGGGCGGCACCATCTCCACGGATGGGATGGGAGGCCAGTCCGGAACCGGGGGCAAAGCCGGCAGTGGCGCGGGCGGATCTGTCAATGGCGGGGCCAGTGGTGGCTCAGGCAGTGGCGGAGCGGGTAGCGGCGGATCGGCTGGCTCGAGCGCCAGCGCGGCGGGTAACGGTGGCTCCGGCAGCGGCGGCGCGAGCACCGGCAATGGTGGCGCCGCAAGAGGGGGCTCCAGCGGCGGCGGCACTACGGGCACCAGCGGTACGGGCGGAACGACGTCCATTGGCACTTCGGCAGGCAGTACCGGTTGCGGCAAGACCTCGACGCTGACATTTGCGTCGGTCCCGAACGAGAGCGCAAGCGCCGCTGCAGGGTCGGGAAACGGTGTGGGCTTCGGAACTGGCGGCTATCTTACGATTCAGAGCGGCGGCCAGAGCCGGGGCTTTGCATTGAGGCTTCCCGACAACTATGACGACAGCAAACCGTATTGGCTCATCTTCGGGTTTCACTGGAATGGCGGCAATTCCGCCCAAGTCGACAACGGCGGAACCTCTGGGTACGACTGGTCCTACTACGGGCTCCAGAAGGCCTCCAAGAACGGCGCGATCTTCGTCGCGCCCGATGGTCTCGGCGCTGGCTGGGCGAATTCCGGGGGACGCGACCTGACCTTCACCGATGACATGGTGAAATTGGTCGAAGACAATTACTGTGTCGACACGACGCACATCATCTCGACGGGTTTCAGTTACGGCGGCGGCATGAGCTACGAAATCGCGTGTGCCCGCGCGAAGGTCTTCCGCGCGGTCGCGATTTTCGAAGGAGCTCAGCTCAGCGGATGCGACGGCGGCAACGACCCCATCGCATACTGGCAGATGGTTGGCACCGCGGACACTACGTGCACTGAGGCTATGGCAACGCCGCTGCGCGACAAGTTCGTCAAGAACAACGCCTGCACCACCCAGAACCCGCCCCAGCCGGCCAATGGTAGTCTGACGCATACCTGTACGAACTACTCCGGATGCTCGGCCGGGCATCCCCTCCGCTGGTGCGTGCACGGCTCGGGTCACACACCCGCTCCGGTAGATGGAAGCTCCTCTCTCTACGGCCCTGGCGGATCATCCTGGGTGCCGGGCGACCTGTGGCCATGGCTAACGTCTTTGTAGCTGCATTGCCGTCGCCGCCGGCGCTATATGCCGGATGACAGGTTGGCCAAGGACAGGGCTCCGCAGAATTCAGAATTCAAAGAAGATTGATTCTCGTCTTATGAGGAAATCCTCCACCCGTGCGTCGCTGAAAGATTTGTGAACAGCGCACGGCGCGAGATCCTCGACCGTGTGATCGTCTTTGATCGAGCATCTTGGTCGGCTCGTCGCCCAGTACAAGGAGTACTTCAACGAGGCAAGACCACATCAGGGAATCGGGCAACGGGCAACGGATCCCTGGAA
>CAZTTW010001087.1:0-2050 GCA_964616265.1 uncultured Myxococcales bacterium
GCGGACTCTCTCTTAGCTCGGGCCAGTTTTGGTCCTACAAACGGGGTCCACTTCAGGGCGCGCATGGATCACACCGCGGACGGGACAAGGCAGTGATACGTCTGTTGGCCGGATCGCTCTCATGCCTCGCAAAGACGAAGGATGGACATCCAAGGCATCCACTTTATCTGAAGAAGACTCTGCGACCGTTCCCGTTTGCATGATTGCGCGAGTCGGGCTGACGGTAAGGCGTTCTCAAGCCAGGCGGACTCACCTGGCTGCCACGGACCCCATCATTTCCACCGTGAGCTTCGTTCCCATCCGTCCATGGTTGTCGCGGAAGCATGCCCTAATTGTGCTACGGGAGATCCTGCCTGGCGCGCCTGGCTCGGATGGTTCACCCTCCACGTCCGCGGCGATTTCCACGCCACACCTGCAAGCCGAGACACGGATAACCTTGGCAACCCCCGCCGGCAACATCCAAATATGTTCGTCGACGTCCGACGTCCCATCGTTGGTCGCGACGACGAAGAGGGAGACAGGGTTTTCAGCGACACTCGAGGATCCATCAGCTTCAAGGACTCGCATCGCGAGGCCAGCCTTCTTGTCACGGACGGAGTGCACAGCCGTAATCATCGCTAGCTTCTGCCACTCTTGGCCTGTTAGCGCCTCGACCGCAGTCTTGGAGTCGACCGCGCCAGTCGTGGCCGCCGCGGCGAAGGTCACTATTGCAATCAGCAGGTGCATCGTCTTTGTCCCCTCTTATCATAACCGCTCGTTGTGGTGCTTGCATAGGAGCTTTGAGCGAGCCTTGGACAGCGGGATCTCGACGTCCGCGTCCTTGCACCAAGGGAAGCCCCGGACACGTATGCTGGGCCCAGGGAACAGCGCCTCCGAAAAGTAGTGCTCTCGGGACTGAACGTCGCAACAGTCACCTTGGGATGTGGCCCAGCAATACATGGTCGGTCCGTCGAACAGTTTTCCGTTAGCCCGCGGGCCCGCCGCACGTTCCCGGCCTCGTGAGGATACTACGATGTCCCTACGGCGGGCGCATCCGGTAGTCCGTTCCGAATTCGACACTCGCGGAATCTTTGTGAGAATCGGACCGGTACATGTGCAGGTCGACCCCATATTTGTCCGACACGGACGCCGCCTCCCAGTCAGCCCGCGGCCACGAGAGCGCGAATAATGTAGACTGCTGGCGATGGTGCAGGTCAGGTTCCACGCAGTCGCAGCATCCGTCGCACTGCTGGCGGTCATCTCTGCCGTGCGCCCCGTCTTGGCTGGGAATGCCTATACCAACGGGATCGTGGCCGTCACGCCTGACGGTGCTTTCCAGGCCGTCTATGAGGTGATGGACGGAACGCTGGTTCCCGGGCGCTGCGGGCTGCTCCAAGCGGAGCGCAAACCGACCGCCAAGGGACCGAAGATGGTAGTGACTGCGATCTGTGAGGGAACTGAAGGGGACAGAAAGGTCTTGCTGCCTCTCAAGGACTGGAAGTGGGAGCAACCATTCCCTCAGATCGCGGCCTTGCGTCCCTTCGACAAAGTCGGAGACGGAGGCGTAGCCCGCATCTCGCAGGACGAAGACACCCGCGTTTGGCGCCTGGAGCTTCGTCGCGGCGACGCGTGGACCTTCGTACGCGTAGTCGAAGACGACGTCATTCCCTCGATCAACGGTGTCCTGCGCAAACCGGGGGGCTATCTGCTACGAGCTGCATTTGATCGCAATCTCAACTACTTGGAAGAGGTCTGGGAGGTCTCGGAGGCCGAGTTGGCGGACGCGCCGACCCGGCAAGCGCAGGCTCGAAAGGATGCGCGCGATGCCACCGCCCGCATGCGCCGACACCGCGCCGATGGCACGGGGGTCTTTGCCAGCAAGCCCGCGACTACGACCCGTGAAGCTTGGGAGCGCCGGCGCCGACACGGGATCGCGACATTCGTACACAAGTGGGAAATCGCCTCCATGTACGGTCCGCTTGACGCCACGGACCTCGTGGACGCCCTCTGGCTCCTCGCCTGGTTCGAATCGCCGGCCCGTCGCTACGAATCGCTGCGCTGGTACACCACC
>CAZTTW010001088.1:0-2048 GCA_964616265.1 uncultured Myxococcales bacterium
CCGTGGAGCGAGTTTCGCGATGAGATGCGGTCGCTGCTGCGCGCTCCAACCAGATGAAGCCCGTCGAGATTCGAGCGGAAGCCGAGCTCGATATCATCGAGGCCGCGCTCTGGTACGAGAACGAGCGCGAAGGATTCGGGGCGGAGTTTGCACTTGGGGTCGAAAGGTCGGTCGCTCGAATCGCGGAGAATCCGCTCATGTTTCAGGAAAGAGACGTGGGGATGCGCATGGCGAAGGTCGGTCGCTTCCCATACGGTCTGTACTTCGTCGACGAGTTCGATAAGTCGTTGCACTGACTGACGGCGCTTGCGCGCCGCGGGCTAACGCCAAGGCGGACAGGTTCCTGGAGCACGGGAAGTTCGGGGACGTCGATCACCTTCATCGAGCTGCAGCTCGGTCACGGTCTAGAACACAGGACATTCCGTCAAGAGCTCTGGGCGGATGCGGAAAGGGGATCATATGATTTGGCGAACTCGCCGTTTCTCGGCATACCTCGGCATCCTCAAGGACAAATTCCTTGTAGTAGTGCACGGATCTACCCTCGCCCCCAAGCAGGACTCCAGTCGCGACCACGTCAAGGTCGGGGGAGCTGAAATCATCTCTTGATAGCGAGTCCGGCAAAGAAATCAGGAGCGCGGTAGATGGACGCCCCTTGTTCACGTCATACTCGCGTGTCTCGGCTTCGACAACTCTCCATTCGTCTACCGGGCAGACGCTGCAGTTGCAGGACCGCCCCTGGTCGAGAGTAAGGACACCTCGGAAAGCAATGCGCTTGCCCACCAGGGCCTTGCCTGCGTATCGGACGGATATGGCCTCTTGGTCGGGCGGGCATTCGGGCAAAGCAGGAACGAACACACGAGACGGACTATAGAGGTGGAAAGTCTCTTCCTCAGCGGTTGCAGAGTTAGTGGCACAGCCGGCGATATCACTGGACACCGAGATCCAAAGTAGCAGAGCCTTCGAGGCGGTCGGCAATCGGTTCATTGGTCTAGCGGGCATCCTATCAAAACCCTTTTGACTTTCCCCTGGAACCAAAGCCTGCTCCCCGATGCTGTGGGGTCAATCAGGCAGAGTGGAGGACGGCTTACCTGCTGCCGCCGAACAAGCCGTTTGAACCCGACGGTCGGCCGCCTGCGGCGTCCGCCCGCAGTTTGACGGCAACCCGGCAGACGACAATCAACGGGTCCAGTCAGCCAGTTCCAGTTGATCGAAGTGTCGAAAGTCTTCCGTGTTGGCGGTGACGAGCGTGAGGCTTCGACTGTGGGCGATTGCTGCAATCTGGCCATCCACGAAGGGCGGTGGTTTGCCACCTTCTTCAAGTCGAGCCCGCTCCCGTCCGTGCCATTCCGCTGCAACGTCATCATAGGGCAGGATCGCAAAGGACCGTCGGACAACACCGTGGAGATACTCCTCTAGAGCGCTTCTTCTCTTGCCGGCAGGAAGCCGACTACAACCGTAGACCAACTCGTGCCAGACCGGCGCTGCGATGGCGCAGTAAACCCCTTGCTGCTCGAGCTTCCTGACAACCCGCCGGTTGGGGGCCTTCGCGACAGGGGCGGAAACGATGGTCGTGTCGAGCAGAAACTTGAGCATCATAGCCGAACGCGACGTCCCGAGTCCTGAGCGCGAAGCGATGTAAAGAAGCCAGGCTCCAGTCCTATCTCCTCGGGCGAATGCCGGCCCAGAAACGCACGGTAGGCGTCACCAAAATTGGTGTGCTCACTGCGAAGCATCTCGTATCTCTGGGGCGAAAGCACCATGGCTACTGGCCGACCCCGTCGCGTCAGCTGCACGTCCTTGCCTGCCTCGACGTCGTCCAGTATCTCCGGAAGATGGGCTCTTGCGTCCGCAACCGAATAGCTCTTCGACATGTCCCTAGTGTACATCTATCTGTACATCGTGCAAGTGCTTTCCGGGCGACACTGTCCAACCCGCGCCCTGAGGCGGACCACAAGAAAATTATGAAGTCTCGGCGGCGAATTTGAGGCTTGGGGAATGCCGCTTCTGGCGGGAGCCAGGATCTGCCTGGACGTCACGGGGTGAGCTAG
>CAZTTW010001089.1:0-2043 GCA_964616265.1 uncultured Myxococcales bacterium
GACCAAGACGCTGGGCGCACTGGGGGCAGCGGCGGATACCTGGTCGAATGGGGTCGAGATGTTCGCAGGCATGCATCAGGCGAAGGTCGGTGATTCCCCGGATCGCATTTGGCTGTGGCCAGGGCTTGGAATGGCGGGTTCGGCGGTGGCTTGCCTCGGCTACTGTCTGGCGTTCTCCAGTCCGGCTGGCGCCCTTCTCATTGTGGCGGGAACGGTGATGTCGTTGACTGGCACGGCGGGCGGGTTCTTTTGGCCAGGGATGACTGCCAGCGATACCAACAAGTGGCTCATGCACTGTTTCGTCGGGCGACATCGCAATCATACCCTGCTCGAAACGGACACGTATACGTTCAACAACTCCCTGGCCGTGTACCACACGCGTCTCGATCTTCAGATGAGAGCGCTGGACATGGTCCTGTTCGACTTTTTGCCCACCTGCGAGATCTACGAGGAAGGGGACCAACCGAGGCTGAAGATCGATGTGTTCTTCCGGCAGCTCAGGGTTCACTCGAAGGTCCGTCTCAAAGTGTTCGGCAAACGAGACGGTAGGTGGGATCAGATTCGCCATAGCGACGACTGGCGCCCAATCGGCGCGCCGCCGGAAGACAAGCGAACCGGCACTCGAGAGGAAATGCCGGCACGACTCCTTGAAGGCATGCCAGCCTGGGGCTTCGACGAGATGAAGATCTCGGTGCAGATCGATGTGCTAGGGGATGGAACGTTTCTCTATCCAGCCGAAGCGCGCGAAGCTGCCGCCAAGAAATAGCGCTCGCCCTATGAGTCGAATCGTCAACACCACTATTGCCGCCAAGTTGCTCGTCGATCAGTACCACGACCTCGTTACACGCCAGCTGGACGACGTGAACGTGCTTGCCGAGGCATTGGTGGCGGCGTTCAACGACAAGGACGACGCTCGCGTCGCTACCATCCGGGCCTCGCTCGATCGCTATGCTGTTGCAATGGGTTGGAGCCGGGACAAGTTCCTGCCGGCCATCCTCGCCTACGCCGACGCGCTCGCGGAAGGCGACGACGACCTCTTTGCGCCGGCCTTCATCCTCAATTCCATCGCGCCGGACCATCCGGAAACGGCCGCTCTGCTGGCCAAGGTTTCGCCGAATGTGCGCGCCTTGCCTGCGCGGCTGTGCGCGATCCGGTAGCGGCAGACCAGCCAGGGCAGGCGGCGACTTTCGCTCCAGCGCATCTGCTCGCCTGGGGCCGAAGTCAGCCCAGCTTGCGCTTCATGTCCATGATCAGAGCTACGACTTTGCTCGATGTCGTGGCGAACTCGCTTTTCCCACCGAGGGCCATCTCTTCGGTAACCGATTGTCCGCTCGTGGCTTTGACGATGATCTGAGCGGCCGCCTTGTGGAACTTGGCGTGCTCGGTGAGCAGGGCTCGGTACTCTGACGTCGCCGCATGGGCTTTGCCTTCACCGTGGAGCCACTTTCCCAGTGCGCATGTGTTGTCGCTGCCCACTGTTGTCGGATTCAGCGAGCCGTCGGGTTTGGCAAGGTATGCCTTGAGCTTGCCTTTCCATTCCACGTGAGCCTTGGTCGCATCGTCGAAGTTCATGTTTTGCTCCCTGTCCGTTGGATAAGTCCAACTACTTCAATCCTACGGTCAAGCTGCGCCAGGGAAAGCCGGCTGCGCAAATACACCCGACTCGGGGGTATCTCCAGCCGTCCCACATCTGCGGCCTCCGCCGACGCATCGTCGGGTATAATCAAGCCTTACCTTAGCGGAGAGCTTACAGATGGATAGCAATGCGATCCTATCGTTGCTGGAGCAGTTGCAGGAGCTGTTGCTGGGGGGCAGACTGACGCGCTACCTTGGGAAAGCACAACAACTCGTGCGTTGTTGGGAGGTGCTCGCTTGCAACAGGAAACGATGTCCAGCCTACGGCAACCTCAACGTCCGTTGCTGGCAGCTGGTTGGAACGATGTGCGCTGAGCATTGCACGTCAATTTCACCGCACCGAACCAAGTGGAATGAAGTGGACCCCGTTTGTAGGACCAAAACTGGCCCGAGCTAAGAGAGAGTCCG
>CAZTTW010001090.1:0-2039 GCA_964616265.1 uncultured Myxococcales bacterium
AGCTTCCGGGTCGTCGAGGAGTAGGCGGGGACGGGAAAAGCCGGCAACGAGCGTCGGGGTGCCATCGACTTGGAAGCGCTCGCGTAGCTGGTCGGCGAGCGCGATGATCTCTCGCGCGACATGCGTCCCCACGCCGCGGACGACAGAGAGCTGGTTACGCGGCAAAAGAAGCATGTCGGTCACCGTCGAGACGCCGGCCCGATCCAAGGCATTCCGCGCGCGGGCCGACAGGGACAAGGCGTCGACTGGGGTCTCGGGACGAACCTGATCGAGGGCGATGGCCGATGCACCGTCGTCCGTCTCGGACTCGGCGGACAGAGCGTGGCCCCAGGTCTGGCGCATGGCCTCTGCGCTCGAGAACCGGGTCGTGACATCGCGGGCGAAAGCCCGCCGGAAGAAAGCGACCAATCGGTCGCGAACAGCAGCATCGAATCGCTCGGCTTCCACCACAACATCGGCGGTGGCATCACCTTGGGCAAGCGCTGGCCGGGCGCCCGTGAGGGAATGGTACAGGACCGCAGCGGCGGCGTAGCGGTCTGCGTCCGCGTCCCACGCGCCCCGCAGGTACAGCCAAGGGTCGCGCCATTCGGCAGTGCCGGCGTTGACCGCGGTCCGCTCGCTCGAGGAAAGCGAGAAGTCGAGCAAGAGCAGGTGGCTTTGCTTCTTCGACAAGCTGGTGAACCCGACGTTGGTCGGCTTGATGTCGCGATGGGTGACACCGGCCTCTTCGAGGTACTGGACGGCGGACAGGAGATCGTCTCCGTAGCGACGGGCGAGGTCGAGTGGCAAGGTGCCTTGCTCGCGGAGCAAGTCGCCTAGGCTGCGATCACCCGCGAACTCGAGCAGCAGGCAAGGCAGGCCGCCGAGGGTCAACACGTCGCGCAGGGCGACGATATGCTCGTGCCGGATCTCGCGCAGTGTCTTCGCTTCGGCTAGCAGCCGCTCGCCGCAGCCTTGATCGTGCGGCACCTTCAGCGCGAAGTCGCGGCCTTCCCGACGGACGTGCAGGACGAGAGCGGTCCCGCCCGAGCCGAGGCGACGTTCCACGCGAAGACCGCCTTGCAACATGTCCCCTTTCTGCGCTTCGCGCGGGTCTGCCCCAGCGCTGAGGTCGACAGGGGGGCGAGTGAGTGCTTCAAGAACGAATCCGTCGAACCAGGCAGCAACGTCTTCAGCACGAGAATGGCGGTTCGGCTGTGTTGCGAAGGCAATTGCCTCGTCGAGAATGGCTAGGTCGGCGCGCACGGACGACGGGTGAAGACCGCCCTCGCCACCATTCACGCTGCCAATGCGCTGCTCGCGCTCGGCGAGCGTCGCCCCGGGATGCTGCCCGGTAAGTAGAAGCCAGGCCAGACAGCCAACCGAGAACACGTCGCTCTCGTAGTTGGCCTTCGCGGGATCGGCCAGGACTTCCGGCGCCTGATACAGGCGGTCGACGGCCTGGGCCAGTTCTTGGAAGTGGCGCGTCCCCACGCTGCTGTGCTCGATCCACGCCGCGGTCTGAAACCGGTGTAGGCGCACGTAAAACCGGCCGTCGTTGGTGCGGCGGACAAGCACCGACGCAGGCGAGAGGTTGCGGTGGATGATGCGAGAGCGGTGGCAGTGTGCGACCGCCTCCACGATCTGCTGGAGGATCCCGAGCCGCTCATCGAAGGTCAGCTCTGGGTGTTGGCGAATGAATGCGTGAAGCGGCAGCGCGTCCTCGACAGCCTCGAACAAGACCGCCGGTCCAAGCGGTGCATCTTCGATGAACGACCGGTACGCGAGAATGCCAGGGTGTTGTCCGAGCTGCGCAAGAGTCTGCGCCTCCCGTCTTGCCGCCCGGTAAAGCTGCTCGCGCCTCTCGGTAGAAGTCGCTGCAGGCACGAGATAGCTGCGCACACGAGCCTGATCGCTCTCGACCGAGGCGTTGCTGGCGAGATGCTCTTGATAGCCCTCGCCTTCGTCCACGAGCTTGCCGAGTTGGTAGCCGCCTACTACGCGCGCCGTGCTGCTCGAACGCAAGCTTGTGGGCCGTATCCAAAATCGCTGGGGACCCA
>CAZTTW010001091.1:0-2037 GCA_964616265.1 uncultured Myxococcales bacterium
GCAAGCCGCCGGGTAGCTGCACTTGGCATCCACGAGCACGCGCGCCGACATCGCGGGATCCGCGGAGGCGTGCAAGTACGTGTGACAAATGCCATCGGAGTGCGCCATCACGGGAATACGCGTGTTGCTTCGCACATGACGAATGAATTGCGAGGAGCCGCGGGCGATGATCATCTCGACCAGATCATCCATGCCAAGCAGATTGTCCACCTCGCCGCGATCTTCCAAGAGGACCATGGCGGATGGATCGATGCCGTGCTTGGCCAGCACCTCGTGCGCGACTGCGGTCAGTGCGCGGTTGCTGCGAGTCGCTTCGCGTCCGCCCTTAAGCACGACGGCGTTTCCGCTTTTCCAGGCCAAGCTGGTGATCTGCACCAAAGCATCGGGGCGCGCCTCGAACACCACGCCGAGCACACCGAGGGGAACGCTCTGCCGTTTGAGAATCAAGCCGTGGTCCAAAATCCGATGCGTGAGCGTCCGGCCCACGAGCTCGGGCATGCCCGCCAATTGCGCGATGCCGTCGATGGTGGTCATGAGCTTCTTCTCGTCGAGCGACAGCCGCTTGACGAGCGCACCAGCCAAACGACCTGCCTTCTCCTCGTCCCGCGCGAGCACCATGTCCTCGGCGTTGGCAGCAAAGACGGCCTTCTGCGCCGCCGGCTCGGACAGCGCCTTGCCCAAATCGAGCAGCAAGGCGCTGCGCTCGGGTCCGGAGAGCACCGCCAGACGACGAGCCGCGACGCGTGCCGATTCGAGAGTTTCGCGAAGATTCATGGCACGGAATTGTACTCGCTATTCGCGTCCCCGGCAGCGGCGGCTTGCGAGGATGTGCCAGGACCCGAGAAATCGGCTAACGTCTGGCCGTGGCTGCCTCCGAAACCGAAAGCAAGTGCGTCCTCATCGCCGACGACGAGATCAACATCCGTCGTGTGCTCGAGGCCATCTTGAGGCGCGACGGCTACGACGTCGTCACGGCGGCCAACGGTGACGAGGCGCTCGTCGGCATGCGCCGCGGAGTCAACACGGTCATCACCGATCTCAAGATGCCGGGCCTCGACGGCATGGGCCTGCTCAAGCGGCTTTCGGCGGAATACCCGGACGTCCCCGTCATCATGATCACCGCGCATGGCTCGGTGGAAAGCGCGGTAGAGGCGGTCAAGCTCGGCGCCTTCGATTACGTCGAGAAGCCCTTCGATCAAGAGCAGATCCGCCAAATCGTCGCCAAGGCGATGCGTACGCACATGCTGTCGCGACGGGACGCGCGCCCCGAGGAGACGGCGAGCCGTGGCCGTTTCCGCCTGGTCGGCGAATCCGCGGCGATTCGCCAAGTTTACCAAGTCGTCGAGAAGGTCGCGGACACGCCGTCCACCGTGCTCATCACCGGCGAATCCGGCACGGGCAAGGAGCTCGTTGCCCGGGCCTTGCACGACAATTCGTCGCGCCGAGCCGGACCGTTCATCAAGATCAATTGCGCCGCCATTCCCAAGACGCTGATGGAGTCCGAGCTCTTCGGTTACGAGAAGGGCGCGTTCACGGGCGCCGTGGGCTCGAAGCCCGGCCGCTTCGAGCTGGCCCACGGCGGCAGCCTCTTTCTCGACGAGATCGGCGAAATCCCCGTCGAGATGCAAGTCAAACTGCTGCGCGTTTTGCAAGAGTCGGAATTCGAGCGCGTGGGCGGCATCAAGACCATCAAGGTCGACGTGCGCCTGATCACCGCGACCAACCGCGACCTGGCCGCGGAAATCACCACGGGCGGTTTTCGCGACGACCTTTACTATCGCCTCAACGTCGTCCCCATTCATTTGCCGCCGCTGCGTGAACGTCGCGAGGACATTCCCCTGCTCGTCGACCATTTCCTCGCCCGCTTCAACGAGCGCTTGAAGAAGCAAATCGCCGGCGCCGCTCCCGAGGCCCTGGAGCGCCTGGTGTCGCACCAGTGGCCGGGCAACATCCGCGAGCTCGAGAACGTCATCGAGCGGACCATCCTTTTCTGCGAGGACACGCACATTCGTCTGGCGGACTTGCCGGGCGAGCTTG
>CAZTTW010001092.1:0-2036 GCA_964616265.1 uncultured Myxococcales bacterium
AGACAGTCACCTATACCGTGACCAACGGCTCGAAGTCGGCCGGCCCCGTCACACTGACCAAAGTGTGCAATCCGGACGACGTCGCCTGCAGCACGCCCTCGACCGAGACCACCTACTCGATGACGTTGACGACGAAAACCCTCACCCTGGAAAACAACGCCAGCGTCACTTACTTCGACAAGGCGAAGGCCACCCGGCAATGAAACACGGCTGCCCACGGGTCTCCGCAGCTCATCTGGCTGCGGGGCTCTTGCTCGGCACCTGGATTTTCGCCACAGATGCTCAGGCTGCCCAGCCGACATCGTCGGCGTCGACGTTGACATGGGACGAAGCCTTTCCCGTCGCGCGCGCGGCCGGTGACGTGCACGTCGATGCCCATTTTCAAGGCAGCGACGGGTTGCCCCATCGGCTGCAAGTGTGGCGGCACGGCACGGCGTTTCTGCACCGCCGCACCGACGAGACGCTAGATTTGTACGTTCATCGTTCCGATACGGGCGCAGACTACGCCTACCGCCTGCTGGACCACCGGCGACATATCGTGATGGACGTGCGTCGCAACCAGCTCTACCGCATCGGCGTGTTTTCGGATTGGTTCGGCTTGGCCCACTTGATCGACCGTCCCAAGACGGCGTTCTCGGTGCGGGCACTCTCGGTTCCGCCGCACGAACGGCGGCCGGACTGTATCTGGCGCCTGCTTGTTCGAGGCACCAAGACGGCACCAGACGAGTCACACGTTTGCTGGTCCTCGACTTGGGGAATACCGCTCGCCCTTCGAACAAAGGACGCCAAGGGCGAATGGATCGATCTTCTCCGGGTGGATCGGATCGAAGCGATTCCGCCGTCGACCGAGAGCACCACGATGCCCGCCTCGCCCGACGGCTATGCCACCTTCGATGCCAGCAACGAAATCGATCCGAAGGAAGGGGACTGAGTTCCGGAAGCCGACCGCCAGGCGGTCGCTACGGGACGAACTTGATATTGGCAAAGGTCGCGTCGATCACACAGTCGCTGTTGCCGCTGCGGAGGAACTGCCACTGCATCCCGACGATCTGCCCAGCCGCCGCTGTCGACCAGTTGGTGAAACTGGCCAAATTCGCGGATACCGTTTTTCCCGGAGCTGCCACGGCCGTCGAGAGATCCACGATATTCTGCATCGCAGGGAAAGCGAAACAGCCGGCGCCCCCATCGGCCTTACAGCTGCCGGGCGGGCTCTGGTCGACCGGACGTTGAGCAAAGGTCTGGAGCTGAAGCTCGATCTCGCAGTGCGAACCGCTGCCGTAGACGTCGAACTGGATCTTGCTGAAAGACGCCGCGTTCACGCACGCGAAGAACGTCAGGCCTCCACCGCTGTAGCTCTGCAACGGCACGGTGCCGGCTAAATGCAGACCCTTGGGTGTCCCTTCCACTTTCGCCGGGCTTGTTGTCGCTTTCGGGTCGGCATACCCATAGATACTTCCGGTTAACGTGCCCGACCCCCACCTTGCGGTGGTGGCATTCCAATCACTGAAGTCCGTGACCACGCCGCTCACCGGCACGATTGCATTCGCGCAGTTGTAAGCGGGCGTACCGCCGGTGCCGACTGACCCGTCATACGACGCACCATCCCTGCCCGGCGAGGCGTCCATTTTACTGCCGCCAGTTCCGGTGCCCCCATCGGAGCCGGCTGCGCTGTCTTGGCCCGTGCTTCCACCGCTGCCCAATGTTCCGCCGCTGCCCAAGGGGACATCGAGCGCGCCGCCAGCGGTGTCGGCGCCGCCAGGCGCATCTGGCGACACGATTGGACTATCCGCTCCGATCGCGCCACCGTTCGCGACGACGATGCCCACGTCAGCCACTCCACCCGAATCCAGCAACGTAGCAATGCCGCCGGTCGCTCCCCGACCAAGCGTGCCTCCGCTCGCGATGATGCCGCCTCCGTCGATGCTCGTCGCGCCGCCCGTGCCGGCGGCCTGCACGGGGTTCGCGAAGCTATAGCAACGGTTGTTGAGAGCCGAACAAGCGTAGCCATCGGGACACCTGCGATCGGTCGAGCACTG
>CAZTTW010001093.1:0-2035 GCA_964616265.1 uncultured Myxococcales bacterium
TTCCTTGCTGACGATGTTGCGAACAGAAAGTTCAAAATGTCTGTGTTCGCAGCAGGGCGAATGACATCCCATAAATCCTACTTGCTCGGATACCGTGATAGAGGTAAACGCAGGCTGTGATTGCAAATTTCGGCGACGATGCTACGGAAGACCTGTTTCACGGAAACAAGTCGGCTAAGGCCCGTCGCTTTCCCACCAATTTACGACCACGCGCCATACGAAAGCTCGACTTGTTGAATGTGGCTGCCGATGTCAATGATCTCCGAGCTCCGCCTTCGAATCACCTTGAGAAGCTCAGCGGCAGCCTGGCAGGTTTCTGGAGTATCCGAGTGAATGACCAATGGCGAATCGTCTTTCGGTGGAACGACGGCTCTGCGCTTGATGTTCGACTGACCGACTACCACTAGAGGAGATGACATGATTCCAAGCAACCGAACAGCAACCCATCCGGGCGAGGTTCTGCGCGACGAGTTCCTCGCAGAACTGGGCATCCCCCAGACCGAACTCGCCGCCCAATTAGGCGTTCCTGTCCAGCGCATCAACGAGATCGTGAACGGAAAGCGCGGTATTACGCCCGACACGGCATGGCTCTTCGCAGGTGCCTTTGGAACCACACCGGAGTTTTGGATGAACCTGCAAACCGTCCACGATCTGTCGCGTAACCGCCCTACCCGCACCGTTGCTCGGCTGAAAGCGCGGACGCCCCCAAGCACACGTAGCGCGGCCAAGCTGTCACGCCACCGACGCGCATCCGCGGCATGAGGTAATCGCCCAGCTACGAGCCAGGACATCCTGGAGTTACGGCGCCGCAAATGCAACAAGTGTGAAATTGCAGAGGGAATTGTTCTTTGGCTGATTTGTCCGGCGAGCCCGTCGAGAGCATCCATGACGCGTGGCTGCCTCGCCATGCCGTAAGGCGAATGACCACCGGCTTCGCGACATCACTTGCGAAGAAGGTGACCCCATGCTGTTCCGTGACCTCGGTGTGCCACGCTCCACTGCGGCCAGCCGGATTCGCCGCGGCCAGCGCCCGGTCGTCTCCGCCCCGGTTCTTGCCTTGGACCAGCTCGAACTCCAGGCCGAGGTTTTCGCTCTTGGGCGCAGGATCAAGTTCCTCCTTGCCATCATCCGCTTGGCCTTCCTCCTTGTTCGCCTCTCCGGTTTTCGTCTCGACACCAAGCATCTGCCCGACGGCGCCAGCAAGCGATCCATACTGCTCCCTCGACGATCGTTCGAGTTGCCCTCATTCGTCGCCCACGCAGGTCACCGCCAAAGAGGTTTCCGACATGCGGGACATGGTCGTCTCGCAAGACTATCGCCACATGAGCATCTTTTCGCTGGCTCTGCTTGCTCAACGGATCGGGAAGATCTTCCTCTCGCCCTCGACATGGGGGTGCCTCATTCGCGAACGCGGATGGCTTCGGCCACGCCATCGGGTCTATCCGGCCAAACCCAAGGAAGGTATTCGGGCGACCAAACCAAATGAATTTTGGCACATCGACGTCACGGTCATCAACTGCTCGATGGCACGCGCACGTATTTGCACGCAGTGATCGACAATTTCAGTCGGCGAATCCTGTCCTGGAAGCTGGTTCTGCGCCTCGAGCCGCAAACCACCTGTCAGATTCTCGTCGAGGCAGCAAAGAATCTCCCCAAGAATGGCGATGGCGCCACCGTGATTGCCGACTCTGGCATCGAGAACGTGAATGGCGAGGTCGACAGTGCGCGCGCCAGAGAGGCTCGCATGAAATCCAATCGGGAGCTGTCCTGTGAAGCTTGTCGACTACCGGTCCAAGACACGCCCGAGACTTCGGATTCCTCTGCAGAGCCTCCGTGGGCCGAAACTCGACAGAGCACTGACTTGAGCATAGGCATCATGGATGTATGGCTTCCGGGTGGAAGGCCGGGCCCGCGAGCGTCGCAGCCGTCGGCGAAATGCTGAGCTTCGCGCGGCGAAAGTCTGATGGCTCGCGACCGGCAGCTAGGAGCGTGTTGCACATAGACGGTCTAAAGCCCTCCCCGCCGCTCCTCGGCG
>CAZTTW010001094.1:0-2031 GCA_964616265.1 uncultured Myxococcales bacterium
CCTACATCGACATGATGACGATGCTCGTTATCTTCCTCCTCATGTCGTTCTCGGCGTCGGGCGAGATCCTCTTCGTTCAGAAGAACATCACGCTTCCGGATGCGCAGAACTGGAGCGACCTCGAACGCGCTCCCGTCATCGGCGTCACCCGGGACGTGGTGACCCTGGACGGCCGTCAAGTTGCCACGGGCGAAGACCTGCTCAAGGACTCCGCCACCGGCGACATGAAGATCACCGAGCTGCACGACGAGCTGGTGACCGCCAAGAACAACTACAAACTGCTTCATCCGTCCGAGGATTTCAAAGGCGTGTGCATCATCCAATCCGACAAAGCCGTCGAGTTCAAGATGCTGCGTAAAGTGATGTTCTCGGCAGCCGCAGCTGGCTACCAAAACGTGAATTTCGCGGTTCGTCCCAAAGCCAAGGGAGGCGCCGCCGCGCCAGCCGCCGAGTAAGTGGTTGCGACGAAGGTCTCTTCCGGGAGACCTTCGCTGCTATTCAGACCGTCTCGTCGCGGCCGGCTCCATCCGGGGTCGGCCGCAGGTTTATGTGGAGTACATTCCTCGGGAGGTGCCTTGATGCAGATGCGAAAGTTAGCCATTTTGTCCATGGTCATCGGCGCGCTTGTCGGCGCATGTTCGGGGGATCCCAACGATCCCATGACCTGGGCGCGCAAGCTCAAGAACGTCCGCGACCAGCAAGAGGCGCTCAACCAGCTGGCTCGCATGGGTGCAGAACGAGCCAAGGTCGCGGTTCCGGCGCTCATCGATCTTTACAAAGAGACGAAGAAGCCCGAGCACCTCGAAGCGCTCGTTCGTTACAAGGATCCCAGCACAGTCCCCTTGTTCATCGATGCCATGGACTTCACCGAGGACGACTTCGACCGCGCCATCGTGGCGGCGGGAGCGCTCGGCGAAATGCGCGAGCAAGCAAAAGATGCGGTCCCTTCCCTGATCAAAGCCGTCGAGCACCCGCTGCCCATCAAGTCGCGCGCCAACGGCGTCCGCCTAGCGGCAATTCGCGCACTGGTGAAGATCGGCGATCCGCGCGCGGTTCCGACCCTTTCCACGGTGCTCACGACGTCCGCCGACGAGCAGGACTTCTTGCTCAACCAGAAGGCGGCGCTCGGACTCGCTGAGTTGCACGACCCGGCGGCGATTCCGGCTCTCATCAAGGGCATGTTCATGACCGGCCGAGGTGCAAACATCTTCCAGGAATGCCGCCTCGGCCTCGTGCGCATCGGCGAGCCCGCGGTGGCGCCGCTCATCGAGCTACTTGGCGAGAAGAACGCCGATATCAACCTCATGGCGAAGAAGCTGGACTTCGACAAGTACAGTCCGGGCATTATCCGCTTCAAGGCTGCCATGTTGCTCGGCGACTTGCGCGCGGCGAAGGCTGTTCCAGCACTGGCTGCCAACCTGAAGATTCCCGCCAAGTCCGGCGAGCACAAGTCCATCCTCATCTCGCTCGGATTCATCGGCACGAAGGACGCCGTAGACGTGCTCCTCAACACCTTGAAGGACAAGAAGGTCGACGCGCCCACCCGCTCCGCCGCCGAAGACGGCATCTACCTTTCGGGCGACAAGCGAGCGGTGCCTATCCTGATGGAAACCGCCAAGTCCGGCTATGTCGTGGTCGACGGACAGAAAGCCTCCGACCTGCGCGCCAACGCGGCCATCGACTTGGCCCGCATCGCTGGCCCTGAGAACTACGACGAGTTCAAGGCTCTGGCGGACAAGGAGAAGGAAGTGCAGGGCGTATTCGGCGAGGCGCTCGACCGCATGCAGGTCGCCAAAGAATGTGGGGACAAGCTCGATTGCTACGGCAAGCACCTGACCGACCCGTCGTGGCCGCGGGCCGAGAAAGCAGCTTTCTTCCTTGGATTCTCGGGAAAGCCGGCCCAGGGCCTACCGTTCCTGCTCGGCGCTCTCAAGCCGGTCGCCAGCTTGCCGCAGGAGCGCTACCCGGTCCAGCAGGCCATCCTGCAGGCCTTCGCTCGCTTGGCCACCAAGAACGACAAGAACGTCATCG
>CAZTTW010001095.1:0-2031 GCA_964616265.1 uncultured Myxococcales bacterium
GGCTCGAAAAGCGGCGAAAGGCGGGCTTCGTGGGCTTCTGCCGCCATCACCAGGGCGCTGCCGCCCGCCGCAAGATTGAGGGAAGCACAGAGCAGCGCCTGGGCGAAGGAGCGATCGCCGGCCGAGCAAGTCAGATTCGGTCCGGTTGCGCCGAGGAGCAGCGCGATTTGCCCGGCGGGCGCGTTGTGGACCGAGCCGATGAAGTCGGTGGGGCTCGAAAACTGTTCGCCGCTCTCGAAGAGTTTGCGCAGGAAATCCTGGGTTTCGGCCAGCGGTCCCCACGCCGTTCCCACAGCAATCAGGCCGGGCGGTCCGCTGATGCCGCTGGTCTGATGCGCCTTCTGGGCGAGCGCAAGCATGAGCCGCGGCAGTCGCTTGAGCCGTCGGGCAAACGGCGCTACCACGCTCTTTGCGAATGCGGCGTCGGGAACGAAGCCGACCGCTGAGCCTCCGCGTCGCAAGGCCTCCCACGTTTGTGCCAGATCGCCCACGGCGGTGAGGCAGGCTGCACCGGCAACTCGCAGGGCGGGCAACGCGAGGGGCGACGTGGTGGAGGCCGCCGCAGTCTGCTCCGTCGGCGCTTGCAGGACCACGCAAGCATTGTTGCCGCCGAATCCGAACTAGCTCGACAAGACGGTTTTCACCGGGGCACGCGTGGGTGCGGTCACCGGCACGACCTGGAGAGCTGGATCGAGCGCGACGAGGCCGGTGTTGGCCGGCAAGAGACCATCGCCGAGCGCGACGGTCGCGATGATCGCCTCGATGCCGCCAGCGGCGGCCAGAGGATGCCCAGTCAGGCCCTTGGTCGACGACATCGGCGGTGGTGCGCTGAAGATCGCGCGCACGGCCTTCGCCTCGGCGGCGTCGTTGTCGGGCGTGCCAGTGCCGTGCAGGTTGATGTAGTCGACATCCGCCGGAGCAATGCCGGCGTCGTCGAGTGCTCGCCGAATCGCCAGCGCGGCACCGGCGCCCTCGGGATGCGGGCTCGACGCGTGGTAGGCATCGCAACTGAGGCCGGTTCCTGCCAGAACCGCGAGAGTCGGTCGGCTGGGCGCCGACTCGAGAAGAAGAAAACCCGCGCCTTCGGCGACCGTCATTCCGGCTCGGTTCGCATCGAGCGGTGCGCAGCCGTCGGGGGCGAGCAACTGCAGCGACCGGAAACCGTGAAAGGTCAGTCGGCAAAGCGAATCGGCTCCGCCGACCAGAACCCGCTGGGCCAGGCCCGACCGTAGCATTGCCTGCCCCACCGCGAGCGCCACCGCAGCGCTCGAGCACGCCGTGGAGATCGTCATGGCGGGACCGTGGATGCCGAGCGCCTGAGCGAGGCAGAGAGCCACGGTGTCGAGGCCATGGAAGCGATAGTCGTCGGGCGAGGTGCTGCCGGCTTTGAGACCCGCTTCGGTGCGAAGGATTCCGCCCGTCGTGGTTCCGACGATGATGGCATCCGGTATCGGGCCGCTGCCGACCGCTTCGCGTGCCGCCAGCAGGGCTAGCTGGTGCGTGCGCGGAAGGTCGCTGTCGGTTGGAAGCCCAATCGGAAGTCCATCGATTTCCGCGACGGGCAGCCCAGCACTGGTTCCCGTGCACGGAAACAGCGTCGGCGGTGCGAACCTGCGCCTTGGCGCCGCCAGAAGCGAACGAAGCTCGGCCACGTTCTTCGCGCCGGCGCACACGACGCCGATACCGGTCACGAAAGCGCGTGGCCGCGGGCTCATGCAGAGGTTGCGGGACGACGTTGACGAATGAAGTTGGCCAGGGCCGCGAGCGAAGCAAATGCTTCGACGCCGGCGGCGCGATTGTCGATCTTCACGCCGTAGTCGCGGTCGATCATGACGACGAGCTCGAGGGTGTCGATGGAATCGATGCCAAGGCCGGCGCCGATGAGCGGCGCGTTCGGGTCCACGGATTCGGGAGCCATGTCGAGGCCCAGGGTTTCAACGAGCTTGCGCGCAAGCTCAGGAACGAGGGAATCCGTTGCTTCAGTCACGATAGCTCCTACCGCGTTGGTGGATTGAGTTTCTGGGCTGCGTT
>CAZTTW010001096.1:0-2029 GCA_964616265.1 uncultured Myxococcales bacterium
ACATCGATCACTTGGGCAACCGCCGCGTGCGCGCGGTCGGCGAGCTCATGGAGAATCAGTACCGCATCGGTCTGGTTCGCATGGAGCGCGCCATCAAAGAGCGCATGAGCATGTCGCAAGAGATCGAGACGCTCATGCCGCACGACCTGATCAACGCCAAGCCGGTGTCGGCGGTCGTCAAGGAGTACTTCGGGTCCTCGCAGCTCTCGCAGTTCATGGACCAGACCAATCCTCTTTCGGAAGTCACCCACAAGCGCCGTCTTTCGGCCCTTGGTCCGGGCGGTCTTACGCGCGAGCGGGCAGGCTTCGAGGTGCGCGATGTTCACGGAACGCACTACGGACGCATTTGTCCGATTGAAACGCCGGAAGGTCCGAACATCGGTCTCATCGCCTCGCTGTCGACTTACGCGCGAGTCAACGAATTCGGCTTCATCGAGACGCCGTACCGCAAGGTCGTGGAAGGCAAGGCCACCGCAGAGGTGGGCTTCTATTCGGCACTGCAAGAGGAAGGTCACTACATCGCGCAGTCGAACTCGCCCATTGGCAAGAAGGGCGAGCTGCTCGAAGAGTTGGTCTCGTGCCGTCACAACACCGAGACGGTTATGGCCAAGCCGGAAGATGTCACGCTGATGGACGTGCTGCCGAACCAGCTGGTGTCGGTGGCGGCGTCGCTGATCCCATTCCTCGAGAACGACGACGCGAACCGTGCCCTCATGGGGTCGAACATGCAACGGCAGGCGGTGCCGCTCATCCGTACCCGCTCGCCGCTGATTGGCACGGGTATGGAAGGCATCGTGGCGCGCGACTCGGGCGTTACCGTGGTCGCCCGTCGCGAGGGCACCGTCGAATCGGTCGATGCTGCGCGCATCGTGGTTCGTCCCAGCATGGACTCGGACGACCTGCTCTCGGCCAAGCCCGATATCTACAACCTGGTCAAGTTCCAGCGCTCGAACCAGAACACCTGCATCAACCAGCGTCCCATCGTCGAGCCCGGCGATCACGTGAAGGCAGGCGACGTTCTGGCCGATGGTCCCGCTACCGAGCGCGGCGAGCTGGCGCTTGGTGAAAACGTCCTGGTCGCCTTCATGCCCTGGGGCGGTTACAACTTCGAAGACTCGATCTTGCTCTCTGAGCGATTGGTCAAAGACGATCACTTCACCTCGATTCACATCGAGGAGTTCGAGTGCGTCGCCCGCGACACCAAGCTCGGCAAGGAAGAAATCACCTGCGACATTCCCAACGTCGGCGAAGATGCTCTCAAGGATCTCGACGAGTCGGGCATCGTGCGCATCGGCGCCGAGGTCAAGCCGCAAGACATTCTCGTCGGCAAGATCACGCCCAAGGGTGAGACGCAGCTCTCTCCGGAAGAGAAGCTTCTGCTCGCCATCTTCGGCGAGAAGGCCGGCGACGTGCGCGACAGCTCTCTGCGCGTTCCTCCGGGCGTGCAGGGCATCGTCATCGGCGCCAAGATCTTCTCGCGCAAAGGCACCGAGAAGGACGAGCGTTCGAAGCAAATCGAAGAGCAGGAGAAAGAGAAGCTGCTCGCCGACGAGCGCGACGAAAACCGCATCATCACCGAGGCGTACCACGCTCGTATGCGCAAGATGATGCTCGGCAAGACGACGGCGGTTCGCCTGGTCGACGACAAGGGCAAGGTCCTTTGCGCCAAGGGCCAGAAGGTCGACAACGCTCTTCTCGATGAAATTCCGGTGCGCTACTGGCCGGAAGTGCAAATCGAGGGCAGCAAGACCGGCGAGAATCGCATTCAGCAGGTTGCCCTGCAGCTCGAAGAAGAGCTCAAGGCGATCGATGCGCTCTACAAGGACAAGATCTCGAAGCTCACCAAGGGCGACGAGCTTCCTCCGGGCGTCATCAAGATGGTCAAGGTCTACATCGCCATCAAGCGAAAGCTGTCGGTGGGTGACAAGATGGCCGGTCGCCACGGCAACAAGGGTGTCGTGTCGCGCATCCTGCCCATCGAGGACATGCCGTACATGGCCGACGGAACTCCCGTCGACATCGTGCTCAA
>CAZTTW010001097.1:0-2027 GCA_964616265.1 uncultured Myxococcales bacterium
AGAGCCGGTTGACCGATTGATTGGCGTGGCTGACGCGCAAGCTGCTGTCCTTGTCCAGATTGTACAGCTTCTTCATGCGCGCGAGCACCGCGCTCTTGTTCGAATGCAGCGGCTGACCGCCACCGTTGATACAGCCACCGGGACAGGTCATCACTTCGACGAAGTGAAGATCCTTGCGACCGGCGCGGATCTGCTCGAGCAGCGCGCGGGCGTTGCCGAGGCCGCTGACCACCGCAGCGCCGACCTCGACGCCGCCGATGTTGGCCTTGAGCTCCTTGGCGCCCTCGAGACCGCGCAGTGGCTGAATGTCCAGGCTAGGCAGCTCCTTGCCGGTGATGAGGAAATGCGCGCTGCGAACTGCGGCTTCCATCACGCCGCCCGAGGCACCGAAGATCTTGCCAGCGGTGGAACGCTCACCAAAGGGTGTGTCCGGGGCTTCGGGTTCGAGGCCCATCATGCCGACGCCCGACATGCGCAGGAGCAATCCGGCTTCCCGCGTGGTCAGCACGTAGTCCACGTCTTGCACATAGTTCTGCGACATCTCCGGCCGGCCGGCTTCGAATTTCTTCGCCGTGCAAGGCATGATGGACACGCTGACGATCTTCGCCGGGTCGATCTTCTCCCGCTCGGCGAAGTAGCTCTTCACGATGGCGCCGAGCATTTGCTGCGGGCTCTTGCAGGTGGACAGGTGCGGCAGCATGTCCGGGTAGAAGGTCTCCACGAACTTGATCCAGCCGGGCGAGCAGCTGGTGAACATAGGCAGCACGCCGCCGTTCGTGATCCGGTGAACCAGCTCGGAGCCTTCCTCCATGATGGTGAGGTCGGCGCTGAAGCTGGTGTCGAAGACCCGCTTGAAGCCGGCGCGCCGAAGGGCGGCGACCATTTGGCCGTCGCAATCGGAGCCCGGCGGAACGCCGAACTCCTCGGCCAAGGTGACCGAGACGGCGGGCGCGTGCTGGACGACCACGTACTTGTCGGGGTCGCGCAGGGCCGCCAGCACCTCGGCTACATAGTTGTGCTCGACCAGAGCACCCGTCGGGCACACCACCGCGCACTGACCGCAGTTGATGCAGCTCGAAGTGGCGAGACCGCGCTGAAAGGCCGTCCCAATCACCGTCTTGCTACCGCGCCCGACGAAATCGATGGCAGACACCGACTGAACGTCCTCGCAGACGCGTACGCATTTGCCGCACAGGATGCACTTTTCAGGATCGCGAACCAGCGATGGCCCCGACACGTCGAGGTTCTTCTTGGCGCGGAACCCGTGGTATTCGCGGCGCGAGATTCCCAGATCGCGTGCCAATTCCTGCAGATCGCAGCTCGAGCTGCGCGCGCAGTAAAGGCAGTCATCGGGGTGATTGGCCAGGAGAAGCTGGACGATGGTCCGCCGCGTTTCGAGGGCGCGCGGTGAATGGGTCTTCACCTTCATCCCGTCGTTCACCGGATAGGAGCACGCCGTGAGGAGGTTCGGGAACCCCTCCACGTCGACCACGCACATGCGGCACGCGCCGCTCGGCATGAGCCCTTCCATGTGGCACAGAGTCGGAATGTCGATGCCATTGCGGCGTGCGACCGTGAGAATGGTCTCGCCCTTGCTGGCTTCCAGTTTCTTTCCGTTGATTTCGATGGTCAGCATGTTCATTTCTTCCTAAATAGCCGCCGCCATCAAAGGGGTCGGGTGAAGTCCAAGTCGCAGCGCAGGCACCTTCTCGCTTCATCCGTCGCCGCCTGCAGCGACAGACCCATCTCGACTTCGACGAAGCTCGTGCGCCGCTTGGCCGCGGGCACCATCTCCTCCACGGCTCGCGCCAAGGTGGACTCGGACTCGTCGTCTTCGTCGGTTACGAGCGCCTCGATGTAGATCGAAGGCAACTTCACCTTCTTGATCATCTTCATCTGCCGCCCGGTGAGGTAGCGGTCGATCATCAGCGCTGCCCGCTTGCCGTCAGCGATGGCCTCGATGACGCCGGTCGGGCCGCGCGCCACGTCGCCACCGCTGAACACGCCGGGCTTGCCGGCCGCAAGCG
>CAZTTW010001098.1:0-2025 GCA_964616265.1 uncultured Myxococcales bacterium
TCTTGGGGCCGAGTTTCGCCTTGTCGTGGATCTGCTCGATGAACGTGCTCATGGTACGAACTCCTCAGGTATTTCGCCGCGCATTTGGCTGTTTTTTCTGTCACGAATCGCCTGGGCGCGGACGAGGGGGAGAGTAGACCTGTGCCCTCTCCAATTCAACCGCCAACTCGATCTTTTGCGAGGGTTTTTCGGCCGGAATTCCCCTCGACTTGAGCGGAAAGCCTGGCGCTAGTACGCGCGCTTCGGTTGACTGTGACGGCTGGGCTAGCGCGGCGCAATCCGCGGAACGGAGGGAGGTTTCGCTTGCTGCTTGTAAAACAGCATTACGGCTCCTCTTTATCCGTTAGTACCCGCGTCGGCGGGGCTGGTGCCGCCGCCGGTTCCGGTACTGCCACCTGCGCCGGCGCTGCCGCCCGTCCCCGTGCTGCCGCCCGCACCACTGCTTCCTCCTGCGCTCGTGCTGCTGCCGCCGGACCACGATGGGAAGGGTCCAGCTGTACAGGTTCCGTACCAGTACATGCTTGCGTAGGTCAGGGCCGATGACGATCCAATGAAGTCGAAGTAGTAAAGACCATTGAGCTTCGGCGGAAAGGTGCCACCACAGGTCACGACTTGCCCATTGACCTTCAAGGTCCATCCGCTGAGGTTCGAGCAACCCCAGCCGTCGATGGTGGCCATGGTACGGAAGCAATACTCGGTCGTGGTGTTGAAGTTGTTTGTAGTGCCGCTTCCACTAGGCGCGCAGCTGATGTCCTTTGGCGACGCACACGGCTCCGATCCTTGGCCCCAGGTATACGTCGTCGAAGCCGAGCTTGATCCGCCCGAGCCCGTCGCTCCGCCGCTGCTCTTGGTGCCGCCCGAGCCGGTCGCGCCCCCAGACGACCCAGAGGATCCGGCAAACGGATTGGCGCCGCCGCTTCCACCGCCGGCCGCCGACGTGGTTCCGGTTGTTCCGCCCGAGGAAGGCGGCGTTGTCGTCGTACCTCCTGCACCGCCGGCCGGAGCGGGTTTGGTGCCGCCCGAGCTAGGGGTCTTGACCATTCCGGGCAGAACCGCGTTGGGATCCGGTCCACAGGCTACGATCAATAGAGCGGCAGAAACGACGGCTATTCGGCGCATGGCAATTGAACAACACTTCCTGCTCTAGGGTTGAGAAACTGGTCCCGCAAACGATCACCTGACATCGTGACCGATGCTAGAGCCCCCTATGTACCGCGCCTTAGGAACTTTTCGCCAGCAGCATCTGGATGCGGTCTTTGATCGCCAGCTTTTCCTTCTTCAGCTTGGCGCGCTCGGCCTGTTCTCGGGTCGTGAGCGACAGGTGCGAGTCGATCGAGCAGAGCGCTTCTTCAAGTTCTTTGTGACGTTGCTTCAACGTGTCGATTTCGGTCATCGAATGATGCTTGGATCGTAGAAGCGCCCGTTCGTGGAGTCAACAAGCCGCAGGTAACTACGGTGTAAGAAGTGGGTTCTTGGGCCGGGTGATGTCGGGGGCCCGGCCATAGCGCGGCACCGCCGTCTCCAGGGCGTCGTGCTCACCTTTTTGCAGACGGCGGCGGGCCAGCGTTGCGATGGCGTTTGCGCTGGGGCCAGCGACGGCCGAGAGCACCGCGAGCTCGCCGAGCGACTGACGAAAGACGTCGATGAAACGGTCGACGCCGGTTCCGCCCGCCACGATCTTCAGCCCGCGAGCGTTTTCCGTCGCCAGAGTGGCCAAGTCCGCTGGCTTGAGCACCCAATCGGCATCGCCCATTGCCACGGAGCCCTCCGCGCTCTTCCGGTAAAGACGCGCATAGACTTGGCCTTTTCCGGCGTCGATACACGGAAGCAGCAAGCACGACGAAGGCTCGGCCGATAGGGCCGCCACGTGACCCAGGAGGTCGCTTGCCAGCGCATCCAGGGACGACACCAAGACGAGCGGTCGCGCCGACGGAAGCGCCAGACCCTTGGCCACGGCCAACCCGACGCGCAGGCCGGTAAAGCTCCCCGGGCCGGCGCCGCACGCGATCGCCTCCAGCTCGGCGG
>CAZTTW010001099.1:0-2025 GCA_964616265.1 uncultured Myxococcales bacterium
TGCAGTCGCTAGCCATGCGACCCGAGCAGCAAATGGAGCTTTCGCGTGCTGTGCTTGCCCGCTTTCTCGAGGAGGACGCTCGCCAGAAGCCACGACTTTACGTCATCGACGACATTCACCTGGCGGACGACGAATCGCTGGACCTGCTCGCACGGTTACGCGCCGATTTGGGCGAAACGACGCTCGTGGTAGTCGCGGCCGCTCGTCCCGAGCTTCTGGTTCGTCGGCCGACGTGGTGCCGTGCCGAGGGAAGCCACGTGCGCATGGATTTGGGCGGGCTGTCCGCGCTGGAGATGGGCGTATTCGTCCAGTGCGCGCTGGGAACGAAGACGCTGGCGCCAGGGCTCGCCGAGCGAGCCGCCATCGAATGCGCTGGCAATCCATCGTTGCTGGGAGAATTGCTGACCGCGTACCACGCGCACGGCATTCTCGCGAGCGATACGAAAGATGCTTGGCTTTTCGATCAGGTACGCGCCGAGCAGGAAGGACCGTTGCTTGCGCCCGAGCTGAAGGCACCGGCGCGCGTTTCCGAGCTGGCAGCCAGCGAGCGGGAGCTGCTCGCGCGTGCGGCGGCCATGGGCAGCGTCTTCTGGACCGGCGGGCTCGTGGCCCTGGCGCGCCTCGGAGCCGAGCCCTGGGATCCAACGTTGGTCTTCGCTCCGGATCCTTCGATTACGGAAACCAAGCGCATGATCGACTCGATGGTCGAGCGCGGCTATCTCAAGAAGGCCGCCAGAAGCTACCTTGGAGAAGAGAGCGCCTGGCACTTTGCCGACCTCGACGAACGTATGCTCATCGAAGCTAGTGTCGATCCGGAGGTAACCCGTCGGCGCAAGCGCTTCGCCGCCCAGTGGATTGAAGCGCGCATTGCCAAGCCGATGAGCAGCGATCAAATAGAGGCGATTGCGGTGCTCTATTTCGAGGGCGGCGACAGCCGTCGGGCGAGCCACCAGTTCATCGCCGCCGCCGACGAGGCTTGCCGGACGCACGACTTCGAGCGTGCACGTTCGCTTTACGCGCGCGGCCTGCAATTGCTCGACAGCGACGATTCCCTGTTGCGCATCGAAACCCTGCACAAGGTGGGCGACCTTGCCTTGCGCTTGGGGCGCAGCCACGAAGCCTTGGCCCACTTCGGCGATATGCTGAAAGCAGCGTGGCGCTTGGATTTGCCAAGCAAGGGCGGGGCGGCGCACGCGCGCATCGGCCGCAGCTACCGCGCCCTTGGTGACTACCGTCTGGCGCTTCAGCACTTGGACATGGCGCACCTGCTCTTCGATCTGGGCGGCGACCGACCCGGCGTGGCGGCTAGTCTCGACGACATTGGCCGAGTCAATTATTTGGTCGGGAAGCCCGACGAGGCGCTTCGCTGCCATCGTGCCGCACTCGCTGTGCGCGTCGAGCTGGGGGACGAGCGCGGAAAGGCTCTCACGCTCGCATGGATCGGCTTGGTGGAAACGCAAATCGGCCATCTGGGATTGGCGCAACAGAGCTTCGAGCGGGCCTTGGCGATCAGCCAGGCGACCCATGACCCGCACGGCATCGTTTTCGCGTTACTGGATCTTGGGGCGTTGACCAGTGAGGCGGGTCATGCCCATCTGGCGCACAAGTTACTCTTGCGCGCACGACGAACCGCGGAAAGTCTGGGCGACCGTCTGACCGACTGTCATTTGGGCCTGCAAATTGGCGATTGCCTGTTGGCCCAATCGGACTACGCGGCCGCCGAGCGGGAAATCCGGGCGGCACGCGAAATCGCCCAGAAATTCGGTGCCCGACGCTTGGTTGCCGAGTCCGATCGCGGACTTGGCGAAATTGCCCTGGCTCGCGGCGATTTTCTGGCAGCCCGCGACCATGCCGCAGCCGCTGCAGGTGAAGCGGAGAAAATGGGTGCCGCACCTCTCGTGGGCACTGCTCTGCGCATTCTGGGTGCCGCCTTGGCGTCGGGCGCACCCGGCGATTGCGATCGCGGTGGGCCTCGCGAGGTCTTCGATCGCGCCGTCGAGATGCTCGGTTCGTCGGGCGCCGAGC
>CAZTTW010001100.1:0-2025 GCA_964616265.1 uncultured Myxococcales bacterium
CTCTCGTAAAACGGACAAACTCGGCGCGGAACTGCTCGACAGCTTGAACCGCTTCTTGCGAGTTCTCAGATGGTCCTCCGTGGTCTGAATGGAGAGAGACTGTCGTGTCATGAAACTTTACCGTGAGCCGGTGCGGGGGCGTAGGATCGGATGGTTCAACGTCGACAGAAGAGCCATTAGAGAACACAAGCTTGCACCGTACAAATGGCACAGAACGGAAAGGGGTGAAATCCAGACGGAGAAGTCCCTCTAGCATCGATAACACGGTCGTCTTACCGATCCCGTTAGGACCGTGGAGAATGACGACCGAGTTTGCGCCAACATCGTCCGATGATCCTGGGAACAGAACGTCGTGAGTGAAAGTGCCAAAGAGTCCCTCGACCTCTAGGCGCCTCAACTGCACCTGTGTGAGGTTCTCGGTTGGCCCGCCAAGTTGGTCATGGCGGAGAGGGTTGCTAGTCGTGGGCGAGGTGGCCATGCGAGGAAATTACCACGTCCTTCGGTGGAGGGATATCGTCGCCCGATTCCTGTTTTGCGTGACCGGCTAACTACTATTCTACGCCGAAACGGATTCGTAATTTCTTCGGTGTTGTCAGGCTCCGGCCAGGAAAGCCTGGCGACGGGATCACGTGATTTCAGTCCATCGGCGAAGAACGGTGCCATGAGTGGAAGACCAGAGCGGGCGGAAAAAAGTGGGAGGCTGTCGAGTAAGTAGATAAGGAAGTCCCCGCTGGAACCGGTGCTGTCGCTCCCGCCGAATTGCGGCCTCGAAGAACGAAGATGAAATCCGCGCTGCGTGGGAAGACCATTTCGGCGGTCGAGATCGGTAAGGTCTCGCGGGATGGCTTCTGGCTGCGCGTCGATGAACGTGGCCGCATCCGGCCGGAAAAATGGCATCGGCCCCGAAATTCCAGCCGCCGATGCCTCGGGAAGCGCTAGCAACGCCTGCTACCGCAGCCCTCGGCAGCAAGGGAGGCGGTGCAACTCGTTGCGACCCCTTCCTTGGCGGCTGCGAACGCCACGCAAATGATTGCGACCCCTTCCCGCGCTTCCTCGGGACGGGCTGCAAGTCGTTGCGACCCCTTCCTTGGCAGCCAGGGAGGCGATGCAAACCGTTGCCACCCCTTCTGACACCATTTGCGCTAGACATCACCCGGCAGCCCGTCCTAGCGTGGCTGCGGGTCTGGGGGTGATGTTGGGGCCTCCGGCCTTCGTATCCACACTAAATTGGAGGTGGCGAGATGCCCGAACGGACGTTGCCTGAAGACAGCTCTTTGGATTCGATTTGGAGCGAGGTGGTGTTTACTGAGGCCCGATTGACCAGCGATGCCAATGCCAAGGAATACGCGCCCGCATTTTCGGATCTGCGAGGACGTTTGGAGCAGGTACGCAGTGGTCAGATAGGAGCCTGGCGGGAAGAACTGGTAGCGCAGGCTGCAGTGGGCGCTGCGGACGACGCTCTCGACGATTGGGTCCACGCTCTCGACCTCGCCCTCGACCACATCGTGGCGGGTGACACGGCGTCGCCGCGCTACCGGCGCTACTTCGCGACGGCGCCTTCGCTCATAATTCGCATGGGACTCGAGGCCGAGCTCGGCAAAGTTCGCGGATGGGTCGATTCCCTGGCGACAGAGTCCGAGGCCGAGCTGCAAGCCTCGGGCGGAAAGCTGAAGGCGATCATCGCGCAAGGAGATGCGGCGCTCGAAGCTCGGCGCAAGGCCGCCGCATCTCGCTCGGATCATCGCGTGCGCTCGATCAGCACCATCATCGACGACATCAACAACGCTCGCCGATCGCTCTATGGGACGCTCGCCAAGAAGGCCGCAGACTTGCGCCTGCCGAAAGACTGGCCCGATCGTTTCTTCCAGCACGTTACGCGAACGCCGAAGGCAGCGCCGCAACCGGCGCCGACGCCCGCGGCACAGTAGAAAAGCACTCGGCCCAAAGGGGCGGTCTCGCACGGGATCGCCCCTTTCCCCGAGCTCCTGTCGAAAGACTCTGAGATGGCGGTAGCGATGCTCCCAA
>CAZTTW010001101.1:0-2016 GCA_964616265.1 uncultured Myxococcales bacterium
GTTGAGTCTGGCCCCAGGGGATCCTTGCCCGACATGCAACAGACGGTGTCTGTTGAATCCAGCTTGACGCGATCCCTGCAGCCAGCGCTTCTCTAGGCCTTAATCGGCCACTTTAAGCTGGGCTGGTCCCACTACGTGGTGCTGCTGACCCTGGGCAATCCCGACGAACGCCGCTTTTACGAGTTGGAGGCCATAGCCAGCGCCTGGAGCGTGCGCGAACTGGAGCGGCAGATTGGCAGCGGGCTTTACGAGCGCCTGGCCCTGAGCCGCGACAAGGACGCGATCCGCAAGCTGTCCGAAGAAGGTTTGGCCATCGAGAAGGCGGCGGACATCGTCAAGAGCCCCTACGTGTTGGAGTTCCTGGGTCTCGCGGAGCAAGCCCGCTACAGCGAGCACGAGCTGGAGTCGGCCATCATCGACAAGCTCGAGCACTTCTTGTTGGAGCTGGGCAAGGGCTTCCTGTTCTAGGCGCGGCAGAAGCGCTTCACCTTCGACAACGACCACTTCTACGTGTACCTAGTCTTTTACAACCGTCTGCTCCGCTGTTACGTGCTCATCGACCTGAAGGTCGACAAGCTGACCCACCAGGATCTTGGCCAGATGCAGATGTACGTGAACTACTTTGACCGGCACGTGCGGACCGAGACCGAGGCGCCCACCATCGGCATCCTGCTCTGCCACCGCAAGAACGACGCCCTGGTCGAACTGACCCTGCCTGAAAACGGCAACATCTACGCCTCGCAGTACCAGCTCTACCTCCCGTCGAAGGAAGAGTTGCGGCAGAAGCTCATCGCCTGGGCCGAGGAGGTGGGATCATGAATCGGTCACCGCATGTCAAGCACGTGGTCAGCGGTGCGGCAGCCAATAGACTGAAGGGCTTCTCGGGGGAGTTAAGGCATGTCTGAATACTTGCGCGACTCGTGCACGCTCAAGGGTGGAACGGGATTCCCGGAGTCGCTCCAAGGGAAGCAGGAAGGAGATCTTGCGTTCATCAAGGTCAGTGACATGTCGTTGCCGGGCAACGAAAAGTTCATCACCAATGCAAACAACTACGTCGCGCATGAGGTGGCAGCAAAGCTCCACGCCAACGTATTTCCTCCTCGCGCGACCGTCTTCGCGAAGGTCGGGGCCGCCCTGCTCTTGAACCGGCGGCGAATACTCACGGAGCCGACCATCATCGACAACAATATGATGGCGGCAACACCAACCACGGCGGATTCGGATTTCCTGTACTACTTTCTGAGTTCAGTTGATTTCGGAAACTACGTGCAGACTGGTGCCCTTCCCTCGGTCAATCAATCGACGCTGGGGATGATACCCTTCCCCTCGTTCCAGCCAGCGGAACAACGGGGAATAGCCAAGATTTTCTCAGCCATCGTCGAGGCCTTTGATCAGACCGAAGCGATGATCGCCAAGACCCAGCAGATCAATGCTGGCCTGATGCACGACCTTTTCACCCGCGGCGTGACACCCGATGGACACCTGCGTCCCCCTCGCGCCGAAGCCCCAAAGCTCTACAAAGAATCTCCCCTCGGTTGGATTCCGAAAGAGTGGGAACAGGACCGGCTTGAGCGTTGGCTTGTCGGTTCGCCTAAGAATGGTTACTCGCCTTCTGAAGTCGAAGAGTGGAACGGGTACTCGATGCTGGGGCTAGGTTGCCTGACGCCAGACGGATTCATTCCTGCCCAGTTGAAGAATGCTCCAGCAGGGGATTCCAGAGTTCTGGATGCGTGCCTGGTCGATGGGGATTTGTTGGTCAGCCGAGCCAATACACGAGAGCTTGTTGGCCTGGTTGGCACCTACAGAGACGTAGGTCATCCATGCAGTTATCCAGACCTCATGATGCGTATTCGTCCCAATTCGGATGTAGCTTCGTCATTCCTTGAACTGTGTTTGCGTTCACCCTTCGTTCGGCGTCAGATTCAAGCCAATGCCGTCGGAACCTCAAGCAGCATGGTCAAAATCTCGGGGGCAATCGTGAGACGACTGATAGTCACGATTCCGGAAAAATCGGAA
>CAZTTW010001102.1:0-2012 GCA_964616265.1 uncultured Myxococcales bacterium
GGAAGTTTGCCTGGGTCATGGATCCAGAGGGAAACAAGGTCGAGCTATGGCAGCCACCGCAAGGCCAATGAGCAGGGTAGCGGCGAAGCTTGCGACCGTCCTGGAATCGGTTCTTGCGGTTGCTCAGGTGTGGCGCCAGCAGCTCAATGCTTTGCTTCGCCATTCGGTCGTGGAGGTCGCGGCTGTCGTAGGCACGGTCGGCGATGATCCTTTGCAGCTTCTGGCGCTGCGGCCTCGCTACTCGCTCAGGCAGGCTGATTCAAGCTGTGTATCTTCGCGACTTCGCCTTTCGGACATGAAGGGATCACGGCCGGGGCGAACTCCGGTGGCTGCGGTCACGCAATAGCGCACGCAGCGCCCGGTCCTACCAAATCGTGACAGGCGTCGTGTTGTCGACAATGGTGAAGCAGGTGGCGCCAGGCTGTGTCCAGTGAAGCATGTTGTACCAGAACTGAGAGGTCTGGTAGAGCTTCTGCGGCAGCAAGTTGGCGCACGAGGGATCGTTATTCGGATTCTGACCGTCCCATTGGCTCGTGTAGGTAATCCACTCGTCGGCAAACAGGAGCACCCGCCCTTTTCCGGTGATCTTTCCCACGAGCCAATTGCTGACACTCGTTGCGTTCGTCGTGAAAGCGGCCACGTGCGCATCCGCAGGCGCGATAATGGGATGGCCACCGTCCATTCCTATCATGGTGACGCCGAGACTTAGGTTGGCGATCACCGGATCGGTTCGGTTGAATTCGGTGATCTGGCCCGCCGGGTTGCCGCACTCATAGTGGCACTTCGCGATAGCACATGGCGCTGAAATGTTCGGCTGATCGTAGGCGATCCCGGAAAACGCCAGGAGGGTATTCTTGGCGGTTATCTCTTGGTTGTCACCTGAATAGCCAGCCAAAGAAATGACCCCGCCGCCTTTGTTCTCGATCCAATCTTGAAACGCTGCGACCTCCGATGCGCTGAATGTCCACCAAGGCCCGTTGTTGGAGTCGTCTCCAAGACCTGCAAGAATGATGAGGTTGTACGCGGCCAGGAATTCCGGTGTGAATGACGGCTTTTTGAGGTAATTGTCGACCTTCGCGGTTCCCGTGCTGCTTGCGTTGAGCCAGCTTTGAAAAGCCGTGTCACTGCTATCGCCCCAGTCACCTTTGGTTCCCACGACTGCGACGTTCAACGTCGAGCAGGCGCAGGCGTCCCCGGCGGCGTCCCCGGTGCAGGCAACCGCCTCGCCGTCACTGGAAGCGTTCGTCGTCGACCCGTCGGAGCTCACCGATGGAAGAGGAAGGGTCAGCGAAATGCCGGAGCCACCCGAGCCGCTCGAACCGCCGCCCGAGCCGTTCGATGCACTTGCGCCTGCACCGCCGCTGGAATCGCCGACTCGGACGGTGCTGCTAGCGCACGCGGAAGCAGCGAAGGCCAAGAACGCAATGGCGGTAAACTTCTCGACGGTATCGGGTGCTTTCATAGTCCTGACCTCAATGCCGAGTCTGCTCGGCGCTTGCGAAGAAATCGCGTTAATGAGCTGTTGTATTTGTACCAGCAAACGGCTCAGTCTTCCCCGTCGTGTCACCGAGAGGCTGGCAGCGATTTTGGAGATGCGGTCCCCTATGGCGCTAGGCGTTGGTCGAGCGTTTCGAGCAGGCTGATGAAGTCTGTGCTTCGCTTGGTCGCCACTCGTCACTACCGTCAACAGCCCGCTGACGGCGTCACGCACGCCCAGTATGGCCCGCTTGCGCGATTGGCCTTCTCGTGCCTAGACAGCCCGATCGACGACATCGCCGACAAGGCCAAGATTGGAAAGGCGCTCTCACCGCGGTTCATGCGGCGGACGTTCCAAGATCTCGGCCGGCCGGCTCAGGTCCACGACTTCGCGGTGAGGGCCATTTCGGGCCACGCGACCACGACCATGCAGGAGCACTACGATCCGGGCAGCGTCCTAACCAGCGAAAGTGGTTATGGTGGTGGTTATGCAAACCCACCTTCCTCACCACCTGCAATCCCCAGAAACGAAAAAG
>CAZTTW010001103.1:0-2012 GCA_964616265.1 uncultured Myxococcales bacterium
GGCGGCCAAATGCCTCGACCTCCTGTTCTCGGCTCCGCCGCCCAAGGCGGCCTTGCTGCTGCGCCAGCTGCTCAACTTCGGCAGTATGATCCATTCGCATGCGATTCATTTCTTCGCGCTCGCCGGACCCGACTTCTTCCTCGACAAGTCGACTCCGGTCGGCAAGCGCAATCTCGTGGGGCTGCTCGAAGTTGCTCCCGAGCTAGCGAAGAAGGCACTGCGCCTGCGAAGTATCGGCCAAACCATGGTCGAAATCGTCGGCGGTAGGGGCACCCATCCCGTCACGGCGGTCGCAGGAGGGATGTCGTTCGCGCTTCGGCCCGACAGCCATGCCACGTTGAAGGCTCTGGCGGCGGAAGCCCTGGAGCTCGCCAAAGTCGCACTCGACGCCGGCAAAAAGGCGCTGCTCAAAGATCCCGAGTTGCTCACGCGCCTTCCGCTGCAGGCAAACGACATGGGCACGATTCAGGGCAAGGCTCTCGACCTCTACGACGGTGCCTTGCGCGTGCGCCGTCCGAACGGCACCGTGGCCCTCGAATTTGCGGCTGCCGACTACGCCAAGCACATTGTCGAGGAAGCGCTACCCCACAGCTACGGCAAGCAAGTCCTGCTCAAGGACGAAAATGGCGCCCGGCAGACTTATCGTGTGGGTCCGCTCGCGCGTCTCAATTGCGCCGAAACCACCGGCACCGCACTTGCGGACAAGGCCCTGGCGGAATTCAAGGCAGCGTGCGGAAATCCTTCGCGCCACATCGTTGCCGGCCACTGGGCGCGCCTGGTTGAGATGCTCCACTGCGCGGAAAAGGCGGCGGCAATTCTGCAAGACGACGCCATTCTGTCGCCCGAGGTGCGAACCGCTCCCGGCGCGCTCAATCGCCACGCCGTGGCTCACATCGAAGCCCCGCGCGGGGTCCTCATCCACGACTACCACGTCGACCAGAACGCGCTTATCGAATCAGTCAACTTCGTCGTGGCGACCCAACACAATATCGCGAGTATCAACACCTCCATCAAGGACGCCGCCACCAAGCTGCTCGACAAGAGCGACGCCGAGTTGCTCGATGGCGTGGAGTTCGCGATTCGCTGTTACGACCCCTGTCTGTCGTGCTCCACCCATCGCGTGGGCCAAATGCCCATGGCCATCGACGTGCGACAGGACGGCCGAACCATCCGCAGCGTGAGGAGATAACCATGCCGACGGTTCACATCGAAGAAGCCGGTTGCCGCGATTGCAGCTTGTGCGTTGAAATCTGTCCGACCAAGGTGTTTGAAGAGGACGCCGGTAAAAAGCTGGCCAAAGTCGTTCGCCAGGACGACTGTATTGGCTGCACCTCATGCGTCTATCTGTGTCCGTCGCGCTGCTTGACCGTGGGCGATGCGGTCCTTCAGCGTCCGTTCCATCGCATCGACGCAAATGCCGCCTTAGTCGAGCGCTTCTTGCAGCAGGTGCCCACGATGGAAAAGGTGACCCAGGCTGACTACGACGAGGCGCTCAAGGATACCCACGTTCGACTCAAGGCCTTGGCCGACGCGCTCAAGGAGATCATGGGGCGAGGACAAAAGGCGGTTGGGCGCTCTGCCGGTACGCTAGCCGCCGCGCACATGCCCGAGATGTACGAGAGCACCCAGATCGCGGATCTGTTAGCGGGCCTGAAGCGGCGTTTCGCGCATGCGTTTGATTTCGACGCCAAGGTCGAGCCAGACGGCACGACCGTCAGCTTGGCATTTTCCAAGTGCGCCCTGCACAAAGTGGTCTCGGGGCAGGGCGAAATCGTCGGCAGTGCCAACCTCTGCGAGCTTTTCCACGAGTACTTTGGCGGCCTCTTGAGCGCGTTTTCAGGCAAGAGCTACGCGGTCTCCACAGTGGGTACCGCCTTGCAATGCACGATGAAATTCCAAATTCGCAGCTAACCCCCAACCTAGGAGAAATGGACCATGGCTTCTCGTACTGAAAAAATGCAGGACATCTTGCGCGGCCTTCGCGGGGCCTCGCCCGACATCATTGGCGCCGC
>CAZTTW010001104.1:0-2006 GCA_964616265.1 uncultured Myxococcales bacterium
CGCCAGCGAAATAGCGGCGAGGATCGATCCGCAACAGCAGCCCGCCTGTGGTTTGAATTGGGACAGCGTCGATGGGCGTGACGATGCGGGCCTTGCAGATCGGATCGCCACCGGCCGCGGCGGAAGTCGCAGCTTGTCGGTTTGAGCTGATGGTGATGGTCCCCGTGAACGGAAAACTCGCCCCGGCCTGGGTCGCCGTGCCTGCCACGACCAGTATGGGTGTGGGATCGGTCGAGGCGTTGATGTCCCCACCGGTCAGCCATACTTGGCCGATCAGTGCTGCAGGCTCGGTGATGCCGTGGGCCTTTGCCGGGAACAACTGCAATCCCGGATTGAGCAGGTCGACGTCCAGCCCCGACGTCTCTTGAGCAACGTAGGTCCCGGTCAAGTAGCAACCCGTCGTCTGTCCGCCAGAGATGGGCCGGCTCTCGTCCAGATACAAGGCGCCGATGTGCAGCTTGGCCTGATTGAGAACGACCTGCCAACCTGCGCTATTCGTGAAGGCCAGCGGCTGTCCTGCCATTGCGTCGGCTGGCCCTGCCGCCGCGACCTGGAAGTCCGCCGTCTGGCCACCGGTCTGCGCGACGCAGCCCGAAATTGCCGCCAGCGCTAGTGCGAAGAACCACACTTGCTTCATCACGCCCCTCCGAAGCCACAGCCCAGGGTCAGAAACAGGGCACGCGGCGGACCGGCGGCGAAGGTGCGATCCGGTACCAGCGTCGGCTGCGGCTGGCTGTGAAAATCGGAAGCGTAGTTGTACTCGCCCAATCGGTATTGCGTATCGAGGAGGTTCGTCGACGAAAAGCGAAGCTGGTAGTTCGCCCATTCCACTGACGCCGAGGCGTCGATGGTGAAGATCGTGCCGCTGACCTCGCCGTAAGGCAGCGGTCGCCGCCCGACGTAGGTGATGCCGGCGCCCACGGTGGTGCGAATCGGCTTGCCCAGCACGGGCCAAGGCAAGGTTCGAAAGAGGGCGCTGTCCGAGCGAAATACCACCCCTGGCACGTACGCGACCGCGGTGCCGTCGTCGTTGTAGGTCGCGCGCACCAAAGTCAGGTTCGCCGACTCGTCGAAGAACGATCCCGTCAGTCGCAAGGCGCCCAGCCAACCCGTACGCGTGGTCCCCACGCCAAGCACGTTGCGGCCCGCAGTCTGATCGAAAATCAGATCGCGATCCACGACCGTACGGAACACCACGGAACGCGCGACCACGGTAGTATTTCTCACGTTGCCCGCGTACGCGACGCCGCCTTCATAGGCCGTGATGCTGGCAAACGCCGCTTGCACGTCCTGCGTGATGTAGTTGGGGTCGATGGAACGGATCCCTTGGCCGTAGCTGGCTGATAGGGAGAGGTGACGGAATGGTCCCGCGATGAGCGAAGCACGTGGCAGGAAAGCCACACCCGAGGTCGACGTGACCTGGTCGGGCTCGCGCGGTCGACCGTAGTTCTGCTGAGTCAGGCAGCTCTGGTCGATGGGCGGATTGGTGGTCGATGGGTGCGCGATGGTCTGGGCCGCGCAGTTGTTGAGAACGTCGTAGGTGACGATCTCGGCGCGTGCACCACCTCGCAGCGACAGCCAGCGCAGCGGGCGAAGATTGAGATCGCCATAGAGCCCGATGTCGCCGAGCTGCGAGTCGAGGTCGGTGTCGGTCTTGTAGGGAACGCCGGTAACGGCCTCCAAGCGTTGCTGCGTGCCGTTCGCCTGGTCGCCGCGCGCGAAATAGCCCAGCTCCAGCTCTTGCCGCAGCCCGAACGCATCGGCGTGCAGGCGAGCCGAGCCGCGCGCGCCGATGGTCAGCTCGTGCACATTGAGATCCAGGGTGTCGCCACGTTGGCCATGGATCGACTGAAGCGGCTCCTGCACATCGAGCAGGAAGCCCGTGAAGTTCTCGATCAGGCGCATGTCGCGCTTGATGAGGAAGATCTGCTGCGACAGCACGGTGTCGCCGGGATGGGACTCGATGTCGGCGGCCAGCGAGTAGCGGGACGCATCGCCCCCCTGCG
>CAZTTW010001105.1:0-2002 GCA_964616265.1 uncultured Myxococcales bacterium
ACGTAGCCGAAGCGGGCGAAGACGCAGTTGCGAAGCTCGTCGTAGGCGTCGCAGGCTGGCACGTCGTTGAAAGGAAAGCTCATCTCGCAGAAGGTGTCGTCGTACTTCTTGCAAAGCTTGCACGCATTGGCAGCGAGCTCGTCGTAGGCATAGAGCGTGAGCAAGGCGCACGGATCGGCACAGGTCTCGGCGTCGAGGCCTGGTTTGCCGGCGGTCAGGGCAGGGGCGCTAGCCGCTGGCGCGGGTGTGGCAGGCGCGGCGGCCAGCGCGCGCACGGGGGCCGTATCGCTGGCGGACTTGGCGCAGCGGAAGCCGACGCCCGAGACGGTGGCGGTGGGGTGTTGCGCAAAACGGCCGTAGACGGAAAAGTCGTCCGGCGTGGGATCCGTGTACCTACCTCCCCGAACGACGACTTCGAATTTTTTCTCGGCGGGGCCAGTCGGGTTTTTTGCGGGAGATCCTTCATAGTAGTGGACCGCGTAGTTGTCAGCTACCAGTTCGCCGACACTTCCAGTCATGTCCCGTACGCCGAAGGGGCTACGATCCAGAGGGAATGTGCCGCGAGGTCGTGGCGTCGCGCGTGTGCATGGCGCCGGTCCCCAGATCCCGAGGTTTTCGCACGATGGCTTGGGGCTATTGCCCCATGAGTATCGCCGATGGTCGGTCCCACGTGCCGTCTTCTCCCATTCCGCCTCCGTCGGCAGCCGTTTGCTCATCCAGGTGCAGAACTTTGCCGCCTGGACTTGCGAAACGCAGTCCAGGGGCAGGCGTGGATCGTTGTGGCTGGTTGTGCAGGTCCGATCGTTCGCATTCTCAATCTCGGTGCATGCGCCCGCCTTCACGCATGCGACGTACTCGCCGACGCTGACCTCCTGGACGTCAATATAGAACGCGTCCAAATCGACCTCGTGGGCGGGCGACTCGCGTGAGCTGCAGTCCTCGTCTTTCTTGAAGTCGCATCCCATCGTGAACTTACCCGCGGGGACGACCACCATGTCGCTCGGCTTCTGTCCGCCCTTTGCCTCAGCGGCTTCGGCCGGTGCTACGGATAGAACGCTCCCCCGACAGCCACCAAGGGCGAGACCGAGAGCCAGAACTGTCCACCTCACTCTGGCCACCGGACTGCCTTCAAGTTCCATTTCTTCTTGGAAAAGCATGACTCCTTCACCATGTTGCTTTGGTTTCCGCCCAAAACTTTCCAACCCCAGCCGACATCTTCGACCAAGAATCCGACGTGGTTTCCACTTCGCGTGAGGCTGCTGTTCTTCATAGCCTCGTTGTAGAGAACCACGACGGCACCCCGTCGGGGATCGCTCTCGACGCCCCAGTTGGCCCAGCTCGCCGCGGACGCGCTGCGAGTGCGCTTGAGGTTGGCTCTCATGAATACCCAGTTCACGAAGGACGAGCACCACGCCACTTCGTCCGGCTGCTCGCCCATCGTGGTGGCGCCATGGTACTCGCGGATGCGCGGGTTGTCCTCGACGCCCGCGATCTCCCTCTGGCCGATCTCGCCGCGGGCGATGGCCATCCAGGGGGAGTCGTTCTCGGGGATGTTGTGGGGCGGCGCAAAGGCGACCACGGCCTTGTCATGGGCTTCGTCCAGTGCTTGGGCAAACTTCTTGCTGACCTCTACAGCCGTGTCGCCCTTTTCTGCCTTCACTGGTGGCGCACCAAGGGTTCTTCCCCATGCGTCCAGCGCCTCGCCCGTCTTCGGGCCGAAGTGGCCGTCGGTAGACAGGGCCTTGGTCCAACCCGGGATTCCGCCATTGCGCAATTGGTGATTGGCGGCGGCCTGCGCCCGCTTGACTGAATAGCGAAGGGTCTCTGACGACGCCGCAGACGGCTCGGGCACGTCGGGTAGCGCTGGGGCAGGCGCCGCAGGCGCCGTGGCGGTGGCCGCAGGCGCCGTGGTGGGGCCCGCGGACGATGGCGATGTCGCAGGCTGCGCCGACGCCGTTGGAGTGGCCTCCGTCGCCGACGGTGTCGCCTCGCTCGTCTCGAC
>CAZTTW010001106.1:0-1999 GCA_964616265.1 uncultured Myxococcales bacterium
GTCGAAGCCGTCGCGAGTTCCGTCGCGATCCATGCTGGTCAGCAGAATTTCTCCCGCGCCCAGCTCGGCCATGCGCGCGCACCAAGCGACAGCGTCGAGTCCCGTGCCCTTGCGTCCGCCGTGCGTGAAGACTTCCCAGTTGCCGGGACGATCGGGCGTGCGGCGCGCGTCGACCGCGACCACCAGCGCTTGGCTGCCGAAGGCGTCGGCCACACGACGGACCAGCATCGGATCCTGAACCGCCGCCGTATTGATGCCCGCCTTGTCGGCGCCGGCAAGCAGAAGGGCGCGCACGTCTTCCACGCTGCGCACGCCACCGCCCACGGTAAGCGGCAAGAAGACCTTCTCGGCGGTCATGCGAACCACGTCGAACATCGTCGCGCGGCCGTCGGACGACGCGGTGATGTCGAGAAAGCAGATTTCGTCGGCGCCTTGCCGATCGTATTCGGCCGCGACCTCGACCGGATCGCCAGCGTCGCGGAGCTCAACGAAGCGCACGCCCTTTTTCACACGGCCGGCGTCGACGTCGAGACAAGGAATGATTCTGCGTGCGAGCATGGCTTACTTCTTCTTGGCAGCCGCGGCCAATGCCTCTTCGATGGTGAAAGAGCCTTCGTACAAGGCCTTGCCGATGACGACCGAGGCGGCGCCAGTTTCGCGAACGTGATGAACGTCTTCGATTTTCGCCATGCCACCCGAGGCGATCACGCCGCACGGAGCGATCGCCGAGGCCAAACGTGTCGTCGCTTCCAGGTTGGGTCCCGTGCGCATCCCGTCGCGCCCGATATCGGTGTAGAGCACGGCGGCTGCGCCGGCGTCGGCCATCTGCTTGCCGATCTCCAGGGCGTCCGACAGCGTGTCTTCCTTCCATCCCTCGACGGCGATTTTGCCGGCGCGGGCATCCACCGCAACCACGATGCGCTTTGGGTAACGCTTGCACGCCTCGCGAACGACTGCCGGCGTCTTGATGGCTGCGGTTCCCATTACAACGCAACGGGCGCCCAGGGAAAGGATGCGGATGCACGCTTCGAGCGTGCGAATGCCGCCGCCCACTTCGACTTCCATCGAGCCTGCCGCTTCGAGGATTTTCAGAATCGTTGGGTGGTTGTGCTTGGCACCGCCCGAGAGCGCGGCATCGAGATCCACGACGTGCAGCCTCGGCGCACCGGCAGCGGCGAACTTTCGTGCCAGCTCCCAGGGTGCGTGCGAATAGATCTTGGCGCTTTCCGGACGCCCTTGTTCGAGGCGAACGGCTTTACCGTCGAGTAGGTCTATGGCTGGAAATACCTGCATGGCGTCCTTAAAGAGAAACGAAGCGGGAGAGGAGCGTCAGACCTGCACGCTGACTTTTCTCGGGGTGAAATTGCGAGGCGAACACGTTGTCGTGGGCCACCGCTGCGCAGAACGATTCGCCGTGCTCGGACAGCAAGGCAACGTCGCTGGCACGTTCTGGAACCGGATAGAAGCTGTGCACGAAGTAGAAATAGGTTCCGTCCGGCGTGTCGCCAAGGACGGGCGCGGGCGCCGCGCCGACGCGGTGGCACGCATTCCAACCCATGTGCGGCACCTTGAGCGGCGGCGCGATCTTGAACTTCACGACCTTGCCCGGCAGCACGCCGAGGCCCGCGCAGCCTGGCTCTTCCTCGCTGCTGGCGAACAAGAGCTGCAGGCCCATGCAAATGCCAAGGTACGGCTTGCCGGCGCGGATGGCTTCCAGCACGGCGTCGCGCAGGCCGCCGCCGTCGCGGAGGAGACCGGCCATGCACGCGCCGAACGCTCCCTGACCGGGAACCACGACTTTATCGGCAGCCGCGACTTCGCCGGCTTCCCTCGTGACGAAAGCGCGGCTACCGGCGAGGGTCAGCGCCTTCTCGACGCTGCGCAAGTTGCCGCTGCCGGTGTCGACGATTGCAATGCTCGGTCTAGCCATCGGCGAAGTGATGCAACAGCCCGGTCAGGCCGTCAACGTTCCCTTGGTGGAAGGCACGCTGACTTCGCG
>CAZTTW010001107.1:0-1997 GCA_964616265.1 uncultured Myxococcales bacterium
GCTACAGCAGTTACCAAGGCGAGAAGATGACCGGCTCGAAAAAATGGATCACCGACGTCCTCAAGGGCGAGCTCGGTTTTCAAGGCATCGTGGTTTCCGACTGGGACGCCGTCAGCCAGCTGCCGGGCGCCTGGAACGACCAAGTCAAGACCGCCATCAATGCCGGTCTCGACATGGTCATGCTTTCGCACACGAGCGGCGCCAAAACCGCCGCTGACTTGGCCAATGCCATGAACACGCTGGTCAATACAGCCGGCATCTCCGCCGACCGCATCCGCGATGCCGTCCGTCGTATTCTCGGCGTGAAGTGCGAGATGGGTCTGCTGGACGGCGACCTGACCATCGATTCCTCGTTGACGAGCGCCATCGGCTCGTCCGATCACCGGGCGGTCGCCCGCCAGGCGGTTCGGGAATCGCAGGTGCTGCTCAAGAACGACGGCCTTTTGCCGCTCAGCAAGACCGCCAAGAAGATCCACATCACCGGCAGCGGCGCGGATTCGCTGGCCAAGCAATGCGGCGGTTGGACCATCGGCTGGCAGGGGCTCGGCACGGCGGGCGCAGCCACCTCGACGACCACCGGTACCACGGTGCTTGGCGCCATCAAGAACCGCTTCGGAAGCAGCGCGACCGTCACCTCGTCGACCGACGGCAGCGGCGCCGCAGGCGCAGACTTCGCCATCGTCGTGGTGGGCGAGGCGCCCTACGCCGAAGGTAGCGGTGACTCGACGAACCCGACGTTGCCGAGCGCGGATTTCTCCGCCATTTCCAAGGTGAAGGCAGCGAATGTTCCCTTCGTGGTGGTGCTGTTCTCAGGCCGGCCGCTGATTCTGACCAGCGGTGGGACTTCGGTCGTCGATCAGGCCAATGCGCTCGTCGCCGCTTGGTTGCCCGGGACGGAGGGCGACGGAATCATCGACGTGCTTTTCGGCGACTACAAGCCGACTGGCAAGCTCAGCTTCACCTGGCCGGCCAGCACGTCGCAGATTCCGATCCACGACGGCGACTCGGCCACGCCGCTATTTCCACTCGGCTTCGGGCTTACGTACCCGTAATTCTCCGCGACCAGCGGAAGCGAGCCTGTCGGCATTCGTACACGACAGGCACGTCGTCCCGTGCGGGTGACACGGCGTGCACGACGGTGGAGCCGACAATCCGAGCGCGGCCTGCATATCGTCGCCGTGGTGGCGATCGACACTGGTACCGGTGCTGTCCGTAGCTTGGTGACAGTTGTTGGCGACGGCGCCCGCCGCTTGCACAGGACCGCCTCGCCGTCCTGCCTGACCACCGCGTCCGGCTGACCCTGAAGCGACCGTGGTTAGATGGCAAGCGGTGTCGGTACATCAAATGGGCCGAGCTCTTGCGCCTGACGTTCGGCCTGATCGGGGACCAATGTCCTGCGTGCGGGGGCCGCATGAAACTGCGGGTTCTTGTCCGTGACCCAGAAAGCATCGAGCGCTTCTTGCGCCACCAAGGGATGTGGTCGCCACCGCAAGGCATCGCGCCAGCGCGCGCGCCACCCTATGGTCGGGCCGTGACCCGCCTTTCACCGACACGCCAGCAAGAACTCTTCCCCGAGACCTGACCGCTCAGCCCGGCCGGCACGAGAAGCCGACCCGAGGCCACGGGCGCCGGGCGCAGCCTGTGTTGCCGACGGCGAATGCAGTCTGGCTCATAGAAGCTCCGCCCAAGTCCACCCTGCCGCCTTCCTCGGAGCCCCGGACGCCGTTAGTTCGCGACCGCCCAACTCGACCATCAGACCCTCATTGGTGCTACGCGCGACGACTTAAATCAATTACGGACTGGTGCTGCGCGCGACGGATTAAATCAATTACGGACCCTCCGAGAGCGGGTTTGGCGACGATGGGCCGGAACGTCTTGCTCACCCACGCAGAAGATCACACCCGAGATTCGCAGTCGATCCCCAATCTGAATGATTCGATAGGTGCGGCGGCCACCCCCCTCTCCATCGACATCTGCACAGCCCGAAAGCTACCACC
>CAZTTW010001108.1:0-1996 GCA_964616265.1 uncultured Myxococcales bacterium
CCGCCGAGGAGCGGCGGGGAGGGCTTTAGACCGTCTATGTGCAACACGCTCCTAGTCGAGAAGCACATCGATTGGAGCGGCTTTCACGACTTGACTGTGGTCATGCCTTCGATTTCATTAGGCGACGATGCGACTATCGACAACCACGAAATGACATACATCGGGACCTAGCCCTCGCTTAACGAGCGCCTTTGGATTTGCAAGGCCTTGGGAAGCAATCTGGATCCTCGCCGTCGGCTTTCGCGTGCGCAGCCATCGTGGCACGCAGTTCCGCAAGTGGGCAAACGCGCGCCTGCCCACCAGCCGGCCACACAGCAGGCGGTGCAATCGCGGTGGTTCTCCTGTAGCCTTCCCAAGTGGCTGCGGAAGGTGCACCTTCGCGAGTTCTTGAGGCCTTGCTGGCGAGGCTGCCGAAGGTCGTGGCCGAGGGGACAGCTCTCATCATCGTGCCGCCCCTGGTTGGCCTGGAACAGCCCGTCCTCGGTCCGCATGTGTTGCAGGCGTGCGCTCGACAGGCCGGACATCGGGTCAGCGTCCTCTACGCGAACATGCTGTTCGCCCGGGCCATCGGTTGTGCCGACTACGACGCCATCGTGGGCAGCACGCGCATGTTGCTGGCGCTCGCCAGTGAGCGGCTCTTCGCGAGAAGCGCGCACGGCGTTCGTCCGCTCGGGGCGTGGGCACGCAGCATGTACGACGTGGCGAAGACCACGAGCTCGGAACTCGCGGCGGTGCGCTTTCCGTACTCGGAGAACATACGCGCACTGTCCGTCGATCGTCTCTTTGCCCTCGAGCGTGTGGCGCACGCTTTCGTGCGCTCCCTCGGGCAGGCACTCGCGAGGTTGCCTTTTCGGGTGTTCGGCTGCTCGCTGATGTGCGACCAGACGAACGCCGCACTTGCGCTGTTGCGAAGGGTGCGCCAGCAGCGGCCCGACGTGGTGACGGTTCTCGGCGGAGCGAGCTGCGCGCATCCGATGGGAGAGGGCCTTCTTGGCCTCGATCCCAACGCCGACTATCTCGACTACGTGTTTTCGGGCGATTGCGAGACGGCGTTCCCGAACTTTCTCGATTGCCTCGCGGAAGGCAAGCGCCCGGCAGAACGACTCCTTCGGAGCGAACCCTGCCGGGAGCTGGATCGCGTGCCACTGCCCGACTATCGAGAATTCTTCGAGCAGCGAAAAGTGTTTCTGCCCAGGCGACTCGGGCGAACTGTTTCTGTCCCCTACGAGACGAGTCGGGGTTGCTGGTGGGGCGAGAAGAGTCCGTGCACGTTCTGCGGCCACGCCTACGACAGCATGAAATACCGTTCGAAGTCCGCCAGCCGTGCCGTCGAGGATTTACAAAAACTCCTTCAGCGTCATGGCGTGCGGGACGTTCTCATCACGGACTCGATCCTCCCGAAGGAATTCTTGACCGACCTCGTACCCCGGCTTGGAAAAGCCAAGTTGGGGCTCCGCATCTTCTGCGATCAGCGTCCGACGCCATCGCTTCGCCACCTGCTGCAACAACGGCGGGTCGGCATCGTTGCTACCCAGTCGGGTATCGAGTCGTTCTCCTCCAGCATGTTGCGCAGGATGCGCAAGGGCGTCTTGGCCCGACAGAACCTGCTCATGGTGCGAAACGCATCCGCGGTTGGCGTGCGACTGTCGTGGTGCCTATTGTGGGGGCTGCCCGGCGACCGACGCGAGGAATACGAGGCGATGATCGCGATCCTCCGCCTCGTGCACCACCTGCAACCGCCGTTTGCCATGCACCACTCCATCGCTCGTTTTGGCACCTATCATGGCGATCCGTGCGCTTACGGGCTGGCGGACATGGCGCCCTACGCTTCGTATGCGGCGATTCTTCCCAAGACTGCCGACGTGGAAAAGATTGCGCGCTTTTTTCACGCGACCTCGGCGGAGCGCCTGGCCGATGCGCAGGCGCTCGAAGCGGATGTGGTCGGCAGATTTCTCGACGAGATCGCGGGCTGGCGGAAGGCCTGGTTCACGCGCGG
>CAZTTW010001109.1:0-1993 GCA_964616265.1 uncultured Myxococcales bacterium
ATCTCGGTCACAGGGTCGATGACGGCGGGCAAGTTGTCGCGGATGGTCTTGACGTGGAGCTGGGCGACGTTGACCGTGCTCGGCGAGCCGTGACCGTGGGCGAAGGTGACCTCGGCCTTGAGTTGGTCGAGCTTGTCCTTGAGCTGCTCGAAGCTGTGCTTGCGGGTGCCGCGCAGGAGCATTTCCGGCACCAGCGACGAGGCTTCGACCTTGCCCTTCAAATCGTCGGCGCTACCGAAGCGCACCGTGAGCGCCAGGCGAACTTGGCCGCCCTTGGTCTTCTTCGGCAAAAGCGCCAGCTTGAGCCCGCCGGGAAGATCTTTGCGCGAGGTGCGCTTCTCGATGTTGTCGACGGTGGCGACGAAGGCTTCGCCGGCCTCCGTGCTGGCCGCGCCCTTGTAGTCCTTGAACATGGCGGGCACGTCGGGCAGGGTCGCGAGCGGCGCGCGGTCGGGATTCTTGGTCGGCACGAACAAGCCAAGGGTGCGGTTCGAGCGCTTGAGATAGGACTTCGCCACGCGCCCGATATCCTCCGCGGTCGTGATTTTCACCCGATCCCGCGTGAGGAACAAAAGTCGCCAGTCGCCCATGGCGGCGAATTCGGACAGCGCGATTCCGGTTTTGGCGGTCTCGGTGAGGATCAGATCGAAATCACGGGAGAAACCCGCCCGCCAGCGCTCGACCTCGTCTTTGGAGATGGCAGACGTGCCGAGCTTCTCGACGGTGTCGGTCATGATCGAACGGATCTTTTCGATCGAAGCGCCTTTGGCGGCCTTGGCGGTGAAGAGAATCACGCCGGGCTCGGCCATCGGGTAGGCCGTGCCGCCGACCTCGCTGGCCAGGCCCTTTTCCACCAGCGCCTTGTAGAGACGCCCGCTCGGCTTGTTGGTCAGGATGTCGACGATGGCGTCCTCGGCGACCTTGTCCGGATCGGCGCCGGCGACGCCGTGGTAGGCCAGCTCGACGATGGGCACGTCGCCGCTGCGCTGGACGGTGACTTCGCGCTCGCCGTCTTGCACGGGCTCGACGGTCCAGGTGGGCGAAAGCTTGCGCGTCGGTCGTGGAATCGGCCCGAAGCTGCGGGCCACGCTATCGAGGGCGTGCTTGTCGTCGAACTTGCCGGCGATGATCAAGACGGCGTTGTCCGGCTGGTAGTAGCGCTTGTAGAAGGCGCGCAAATTCTCGACGGGAACGCGCTCGATGTCGCTGCGCGAGCCGATGGTGGGCTTGCCGTAGTTGTGCCAGCGGTACGCCGTCGCCATGACCTCGTCCTCGAGGACGCTGTCGGGCTGGTTTTCGCTGCGCTCGAATTCGTTGCGTACCACCGAGAATTCCTTGGCCAAATCCTCGCCGGCAATCTTGCTGTTGACCATGCGGTCGGCTTCGAGAGCGAGGGCGAAGTCCAGGTTCTCGTTCGACGCTGGCAGCTCCTCGAAGTAGTTCGTGCGATCCCACCACGTGCTGCCGTTGAAGTTGGCGCCGTGATCTTCGAGCAGCTTCCAAACATCGGGACGGCTGGGCGTGCCCTTGAAAAGCATGTGCTCGAGCAAGTGCGCCATACCGGTTTCGCCGTAGCCTTCGAGGCGCGAGCCGACGAGGTAGGTGATGTTCACCAGCACCGTGGGCTTGCTTTGGTCGGGAAACAGCAGCACCCGCAGACCGTTTTCCATACGGTATTGGGTGATGCCTTCGACGGTCGTTTCCTTGTTGAGCCGAGCCGGCGACTCTGCCGCGCTTGCCGTCGAAGACGCTGCCAGAAGAAGGAAAAGCACTACGCTACGGGATCCACGCATCGATTTTTTCTCCATTCTATCCACTCTCGCCGGCGCCGAGAATAGCAGGCCGCGGCGCCACGCAACGTGTGGAGTGCACGACCAAGAGCCGTCACAAATTCTCCTGAGCACAGAGTGGGCATTGGAGAAAGCGGCGCGCGGCTTCTGCGGGCTTGCGCCGGGACGCCCCCGCCGGGAACGGAAGTCAACGGCCGCGCTAC
>CAZTTW010001110.1:0-1991 GCA_964616265.1 uncultured Myxococcales bacterium
AGTCCTCCATCGCCGGATAGAGGCTCTCTTCGATGATGGGCTGCAGGCGGTGGATTTCATCGATGAAGAGCACGTCGCCGCGCCCGAGCGAGGTCAAGATCCCGGCCAGATCGCCTTTGCGCTCGAGCGCCGGCCCCGACGTCACCCGCGCCACCGTGCCCATCTCGTGAGCGATCACGTGCGCCAGCGTGGTCTTGCCAAGACCAGGCGGCCCCGAGAGCAACACGTGGTCGAGCGTGCCCGAGCGCTTCTTCGCCGCAGCGACGTAGACTTCGAGGTTCTCGGCGACCTTGCGCTGACCGATGAATTCGCCAAACGAGCGCGGGCGAAGCGCGGCTTCCTCGTCGGCGGGCGAGGCCTGCGCGTCGGTGATCTTTTCGTCGGTGGACAAACCGACTACCAAATCGTCGGCGGGCGACGCTCCCTGTGCAGGCACTTCGGCGCCTTCTTCATGGCGCCTGCGTACCACTACTTTCTCCTCAGCGCTGCCAGCGCTTGCTTGATGAGGTCGGTCACGGGATGAGTTTCGTCCAATTTCGCCAACACGGCGTCGAACTCGGAAGGCTTATAGCCTAGCGCCATCAGTGCGCCATGCACCTCGCCCATGCGTCCTGGCGGAACCGTGCCCGAAGGCGGGCTCGCACTGGTGGCTCCGTCGCTGCCGGTGATGCCGATCTTGTCGCGCAGCTCGATGGAAATGCGCTCGGCGGTCTTGCGCCCCACGCCGCGGATCTTGGTCAGCGTCGCGATGTCGGAGGCACCGATGGCGCGCACGAGCTCACCGATGGGCAAGCTGGAAAGAATGGCCAGCGCGACCTTCGGGCCAACGCCCTGGACGGCGAGCAGCGTCTCGAACACACGGCGCTCTTCCGCGCCGGCAAATCCGAAAAGCTGGAGAGGACCATCCTGCACAGCATGGCTGTGGATGAGCAGGAAGGCTGTCGCGCCAAGGGGCGGCAACGCACGCTGGGCGGCGGCCGTTACGGTCACCAAGTAGCCGACGCCGCCGGCCTCGATGACGACCCAGTCGGGCCCACTTTCAAGGACAGCCCCACGAAGCGATGCGATCATGGCGCGGTATCATCGCACGACCGCGGTCCGCGGTCGCGTTTCCTGGCGTCGCCCAGCAAAGTGCGGTGGCGAGCGTGACAAATCGCGATGGCCAGGGCATCCGCAGCGTCGGGCTCGGGGACTCGGCGCAAGGAAAGCAGCGCCCGCACCAAGAATCCGATTTGCTGCTTGGTTGCGGCGCCGTGCCCCACGATGGTGCGTTTGACTTTGGCCGGCGCGTAGCCCGCTAGCCCCAGCCCCTTGTCGCAGACCACGAAGGTCGCCATGCCGCGCGCCTCGCCCAGCACCAACGTCGACTGCACGTTCTTGCCAAAGAACGCCTGCTCCATCGCCACCTCGTCGGGTCGAAGCTCGTCGATGAGCTCGCGCAAGCCACGGCCAATCGTCACCAGGCGCTCGGCCCGCTCCATGCGCGCCGGGGCCGAAATCACCCCGCACTCGACGTAGCTAAGCTCGGCGCGACCGACGCGATCGATCACGCCGTAGCCTAGGCGCAACGATCCGGGATCAATGCCCAAGATGCGGACGCGCCGGAGGCGGTCGGTCGCGGGCATGGCAAAAGTTGGCTAGGCCTTCTCCAGCTCGGAGTCGTCGACGTCCAGGTTGGAATAGACGTTCTGCACGTCGTCGTTGTCCTCGAGCGCATCGAGCAGCTTGAGAGCCACCTCGGCATCGCGGCCGGCGAGATGAACCTTGTTCTCCGGAATCATGGTGACTTCGGCAGAAAGCGGCTCAGGCATGCCCGCCGCCTTGAGCCCGTCGCGGATGCGTTCGAACTCTTTCGGTGCGGTGATGACGGTCAGGACATCGTCTTCGGTCTTCACGTCCTCGGCGCCCAGCTCGATAGCGGCGTCGGTGACCTTGTTCTCGTCCACGGCGGAAGCCTCGTAGGCGACCACGCCGAGCTTCTTGAACATGTA
>CAZTTW010001111.1:0-1987 GCA_964616265.1 uncultured Myxococcales bacterium
TCGCTGACGCGACTCCGGACCATTTCCAACTCAGAGTGGTCGAAGACGCACCCTAATTCAAGACATCTCGTGCTGCGTGTCTTGCCGCGGGTGCCGTCCGACCGGCTTCACCGCAACCGGAACCCGACGTTGATTCCCATGGTGCCCGCGAAACGCGGCGAGGTCCAAACCGGCACCTGGTCCAGGGTAACCCGCCAAATCATCACGTTGACCAGTCCATCCGCCTGCGCGGCCACAAAAGCATGCCGCCCCAGAGGGTACGTGAATGCCAAGCGCAGGCCGGTCTCCACGACCGATCCCCAGGGCGAGGCGGGAATATCGACGTTGTCGCCAGTGACCCGAACCTGACCGACCTTGCCCACGAGACAGGCTTGCCACGAGCGCAGAATTCCGCAGCTCGCGACATCCACGAGCAGCACCTGTTGCGAAAAGCCGGCGCCGTCCTCGCGTCGGGTTGTGGTGGGCCAGGCAGCCTCGGCTGCGAGCTCCACGGAAAGATGCGTCCACTGCAGGCTGGCAAAAAGACGACCCAAGGGAGCCGCCTTAGACGACAGGCCGAGTCCGACCAGACCGCCGGCGCCGAACGCAAAGGTGGGACCGGTTCCTGGCTCTGCGGCTCGCCGCTCATTAACGCTCGTGGCGTTTTCGCTCGGGACGGACAGTCTGACCTGCGGAGCCGCCGGTCCCGTCTCGACTTTCTCCTGCGCCGGCGGAGGCTGCTCTGGGGTTGCCTGGGTGATTGCCACGAGCTGGATTTGCAGAGCGAGTGCGAAAGCCATCGCACGATCCAGATCGAGGCAGTCGTCGTTGCGCGATAGCAGGAGCCGCTCGCCGATCCACTTTCCTTCGGTGTCTTGCCACTCGATGCGACCCTCGAAGCCGCGGCCGCGGGTCGCAATTCGTACATGGACGTGGTTTTCAGCGTCCTCGCGGAAGGCATCGTAGCCCAGTCGGCCAATCACGATGGAGCGGAAATCGCCGACATCGAGGCAGTCCGCCGGTGCCGTATAGTCGAGTGCAACGGCCAAGGCGGGTGAGCTGGCGTGCCCTTCGGCGTGCGCTATCAGCGGCACGCACAGAGCAGCCGCACAGGCGAAGGAGCCCAGGACCCGGACAGGCACGTCCGCATCCTGCCACGGTCTTCGCCTGACTTACGCACTTTTCGCTGCCGACGAAGGGTCGTCGCGACGGTGTTTCTGCTGATCACATTTCCGGCCTAGTGGCAACTCAGTCAAGTGGCAACGATGACAATGTACGCTTGGGTGCGCCTACGGCCGCATTCATCTCGATCGCGCCCTCTGCACGGGCGTAGGCGTCGCGTTGTCAGGCCGAGAGCGATGTTCCCGCGCGACTCTGCGGATCCGGCTCGGCTGCAGCCGCCGATCTCCTGTCTTGAATTGGACATCAGAATTCTGGCCTCCGGCCACTTTGATAGGACAATGGTCGAGCCTCCATACGTTCCTTAACGTTTTGTCCACCGGAAAAGCACCATGACAATCAGCTCTCACGCGAAGCCGTCTCCTGTCTGCGTTCTGCCGCTTGCTTTCTTCTTTGCCTGCGTCGCTTTCTTGTCGGGATGCCAGGACAACGGCGTGGTCGGCAAGAACACGGACGCTCTCGTCAACCCAAATCCTGACGTTAGCCCGATCACGATCGACTTGGACGGCGGGACGGCCCCGTCGACGCCCGTCGATTCAGCGGCGCCCTACGATACGGCCGGGGTCAATGAAGACGTTCCGCAGGTACCGATTTGCGGCGACGGTATCCTTCAACCCGGTGAGGCCTGCGACGATGGAAATCCGATCCCTGGCGATGGTTGCTCCGGCGTGTGTACCATCGAGCCGGGCTTTGTGTGCCCGACGCCGGGCCAACTTTGCGTCGCCGTGGTCATTCAGATATGCGGCGACGGACTGGTTGAGGGCAGCGAGGCGTGCGACGACGGAAACGATAAGTCCGGTGACGGCTGTTCAGGCATCTGCACGGTCGA
>CAZTTW010001112.1:0-1981 GCA_964616265.1 uncultured Myxococcales bacterium
TCTGCATGACCTGCTCTTGGTAGACGATGACGCCGTAGGTGTCCTTGAGGATGGGTTCGAGCGACGGGTGCGCGTACTCGACCTTCTTGCGGCCGTGCTTACGCTCGACGAAGTCGTCGACCATGCCGCCCTCGATGGGTCCTGGCCGGTAAAGCGCGCCGGCCGCGACGATATCTTCGAAGCAGTCGGGCTTGAGCTTCTTGAGCAAATCGCGGAATCCCGACGATTCCAGCTGGAACACGCCAGTGACGTCGGCGCGAGAAATCATGTTGTAAACGCCGACGTCGTCGAGCGGGAGCAGCGCCGGATCCAGAGGCTCTTCACCGCTGCGCTTGCGCTCGGCATTGATGAGATCCACCGCCGTCTTGATCACCGTCAGCGTCTTGAGACCGAGGAAGTCGAACTTCACCAGACCGGCTTTTTCGACGTCGGTCATGTTGAACTGGGTCGCGATGGTCTCGGTCTCTTGGCCCGCCGGTCGGAAGCACGGCACGTACTCCCACAGCGGCCTTTCGCCGATGACGACGCCGGCGGCGTGGGTGCCGGCGTGGCGGTTCAGCCCCTCGAGTGTTTTCGCGATGTCGAGCAACTCGCGGTACGGGCATTCGTAGAGCTCCTTGAGGCGCGGCTCGTCCTCGATGGCCTTGGAGAGGGGCGGCGACTTGCCCTGAATAGGCTCCGGCACCAGCGTCGCGACTTTGTTTCCCTCGGCGGGCGATAGGCCCATGGCGCGCGCGACGTCGCGGATGCAGCTGCGCGCCTTCAGCTGGTGCATGGTCACGATCTGGCCGACGTTGTTCTTGCCGTACTTCTGTGTGACGTATTGGATGACCTCCTCGCGCCGGTTCATGCAGAAGTCGACGTCGAAGTCGGGCATGGAGATGCGCTCGGGGTTGAGGAAACGTTCGAAGAGCAGCTTGTTGGCGATGGGATCGATGTCGGTGATGCGAATGGAATAGGCGGCGAGCGAGCCGGCGCCCGAGCCGCGGCCGGGACCGACCGGGATGTCGTGCTGTTTGGCGTAGTTGATGAAGTCCCAAACGATGAGGAAGTAGCCCGAAAACTGCATCTTCTTGATCACGCCGAGCTCGTGCTCGAGGCGCGCGCGGTACTGATCGGGATCGAACTTCTGGCCCAAGCGCGACAGCGTGGCCAGCCGCTCGTCCAGCCCCTTGTACGCCAGCTCGGTAATATACGAGTCGGCGTCGTAGCCCTCGGGCACCTTGAAAGTCGGCAAGAACGTCTGGCCCAGCTTCAGCTCGACGTTGCACATGTCGCCGATGCGCTCGGCGTTTTCCAGCGCTTCGGGAAGATCCTTGAACAGGATGTTCATCTCTTCCGGCGAGCGCAGGTAGTACGCGTCCGTCGGGTGATGCATGCGCTTGTTGTCGTTGATCGTCGTCTTCTGGCCGACGCACATCAAGATGGCGTGCGCCTTGGCATCCCGCCGTTCGAGATAATGGCAGTCGTTGGTGGCGATGATGGGAATGCCGGTCTTCTTCGCGATCTGGATGATGCCGGCATTCACTTTTTCCTGCTCGGGCAAGCCGTTGGCTTGAACCTCCATGAAGTAGTTTCCGCGGCCCATGATCGAGTCGTATTCGCGCGCCACGTCCTCGGCCTTTTCCAGACCGCTGTGGAGGATCGCGCGCGACACGGCCCCGCCCAGACACGCCGACAAGGCGACCAGGCCTTCCGAATGCTCGCGCAACAGCTTTCGGTCGATGCGCGGGTTGTAATAAAAGCCCTCGAGGAAGCCCATCGAGTTGAGGAAGGTCAGGTTCTTCCAGCCGACGTTGTTCTTGGCCACCAGCACCAGGTGGTGGCTGCGCCGCTCGCTGCGGTCGAAGCGATCTTCGGCGACGTACGTCTCGCAGCCCAAGATGGGCTTGACCCCGTGGGCCCTCGCTTTTTGATAGAAATCGAGCGCGCCGAACAGATTCCCGTGGTCGGTCATCGCGACCTGCTTCATGCCCAGCGA
>CAZTTW010001113.1:0-1979 GCA_964616265.1 uncultured Myxococcales bacterium
TCGAGATCCGGATCCAGCATGTCGCGCGGGTAGCCGGTCTTCTCGGCCACGATGCCGAGCACCTTCTCAAGAACCGACCCGCCAGCTGCGGCGGCAGCAGCGACGGGCGCCGGAGCGGCTACCGGAGCGGGCGCAGGAGCTACCACTGGAGCCATCGGCGCCACTTTCGCGGCGGGCGCGACCGACGCGCTCGACGTGGAAGCGATTGCCTCGACGGTCGCGCTCGGTGCCCTGCCCTGTGTCCAGCGCGACTGCGCCGGCTCACGCTGCGGCTGCCCCTCGTCCTTGATGCGCAGGGTGCGCTGCTTAACCTCGACGCTCGGAGCATCGTAGCCCGAGACATCCGACAGCCAGCGCTGATAGCCGGCTTGATCGGCAATGCGCTGCTCGACGCCGGGAACGCGACGATAGAGCGACATCGCAATCTGCGAACCGAAGCCCGCCGCCAAACGGAGCGCGAAGCGAACCGGATAATGTCCGCCCTTGGAAAGATTCAGCGTGCCGAGCTCGGGATCGGGCTCGCGAAAATTCGGCACCGGCGGCACCACCTGCTTTTCCAGGATCTTGACCGCAACGGCGTCTTCCACGCCCACGCCCATGGGATGGCCGGTGAAGCCCTTCGTGTTCGCCACGACGAGGTCGCTCACCGACGGACCAAACGCCTTGCGCAGGGCAAAGACCTCGGCAGCAGCAGAGCCGCCCCGAGCCGGCGTATAAGTTTCGTGCGAAATGAACGCCAGCTCCTTGGCCATGGCGTGACGGTCGAGCTTGTGCTTGCGCTCGACCGATGAAACCAAGCGCTCCATCACGCCCTCGATGTGCGTGACATCCAAGCGCGAGCCGTGGTGAGCGCTGTTCGCCACCTCCGTACCGAGAATCTCGACGATCGGGCGCATGCCGCGTTCGCGAACCGCATCCTCGGCCTCGATAACGAGCGCGCACGCGCCCATACCCATCAGCATGCCGTGGCGGCGACGATCGAACGGCAGCGCCGCATTCTCGACCTTGTCTTGCGTGGTGGCGGCGCCCGTCGCGACGAAGCCGGCGCCCATCCACTCCATCAAATTGTCGGACGTGAGGTCGTCGGCGCCGATGACGATCACGCGTCGGCAGCGGCCCACGCGGATCCAGTCTTCGGCGATGCCGATCGCCGTCGTGGTCGACGCGCAGGCCGAGTTCACCTGGGTGTTCGGGCCGCGAATGCCGAGCATCTCGGCAAATTGCGAGTGGCCCATCGAGAGCACCTGGAAGATGAAGCGACGGTCGAACTGGAACGGCTTGCCCTGCTCGCGCGCTTCGTAGAAGCGCGTGATTTCGCGAGTGAGGTTGTCGAAACCGGGGAACGCCGACGAGAAGATCACGCCGGTTTCGTCGGCCATGGAAAGAGGCAACCGCCAGCGATCGGGCAAGTAGCTGCCCGTGGTGGTGCGACGGTAGTGGCGAACCAGCGGAATGCCGGCGTCGCGCAAGGCTTCGATGCCGGCGCCGATGGCCAGCGCCGTGGTGATGTCGAAGACATCGGTGCGCTCTTTGGCGATTCCGAATTCTTGTGCCAGATCGAACTCGCCCTTGCGTCCCGCGAGTCGTATGACTTCGTCGACCGACTGGACGGGCTCCAAGCTCGGCTCGCCGACTTCGCGCTTGTGCAGGCGAACGATGTTCTTGCCCAGCATGCGCTCGCGCACCCTCTGCGGCACCGGCTCGATGAACGACTCGCCGGCAAGAATGCGATCGACGTTGGAGTCATCGAACACGCGGCGGCTTTCGCCCGGCAAGCCAAGACCCACGCCGGAGATGACGATGGAGCCCGGCGCGGCCGGGGTTGCGGTCGGTGCGGGGATGCCTGGCTGCCCTTGGTAAAGCGCCATCCCTTCGTCGAGGAACCGCGCGAACAGCCTTCCCAGGCCTTCGTAGTCGGTCTGGCCGGACGTAGAAGATGGACGTGTGCGATCCGTACTCATGACGTTAGAGGCTCCCTG
>CAZTTW010001114.1:0-1978 GCA_964616265.1 uncultured Myxococcales bacterium
GCTTGCAGCGAACCATCGGTTTCGAGTCCGCCGTTGTCATCGAACGGCTTGACCAAGATCCCAAGGCGACGACCGACCACGGCCTCGCCCGAGTAGCCGACCTTGAGCGCGTTGCGAATGACCGGCAAGCCCTCGGCCGGGTCGAGCATGTCGATGCCGGCTTCCTTCATGATTTCCGGGATGCGCCCGCGGGTGGCCATGCCGATGCCGCCCCACGCGGTCCAGTCGAGCGCGATGCCGAGGCCATTCGGCCGCGACGACGCCCACCACGAGACCGTCTTGCACATGAAGTCGTTGCCGGCGCTGTAATCGGCCTGGCCGGCATTGCCGAAGCGACCTGCCACCGACGAGAACACGACAATCGCCTTCACGTCCATGTCGCGCGTGGCGGCCATCAGGTTGAACATACCGTCGGCCTTCACGCGGAAGACCAGATCGAATTCTTCGACCGGCTTGCGATCCAGCGAGCGGCTGCGTTCGAGGCCGGCAGCGTGCAGGACGACGTCGAGCTTGCCGCTGGTCTGCCGGATGTTGTCCATCACGGCCTTGACCGCGTTGCCGTCGAGGACGTCGACTTGGCGGTAGAACGCACGGCCGCCCGCTTCCTCGACGGTGCGTAGGGCTTCGAGGATGCCGGCTTGGCGTTCGAGATCGAACAGCTTCTCTTCGATCTGCGCCGGCGTGGCGCGGCCCTTTTCCGCTTTCAGGCGCTCGAAGACATCGCGCTTGGCGCCTTCACGATCCTTGATGACCTTTTCGATGAGCGGATGCTCGCTCTCGGGCGGCATCTGGCGCGCATCGAGGAGGTAGAAGGTTCCGCGCGACGCCGCGGCCAGGTCGCGCACGATGGCGACGGTAATGGCACCGGCGCCACCGGTCACCGCGAACACCGCGTTCTCGTCGAGCTTCACCGGCGGCTTGGCGTCAGCGGGGTTCTCTTTGAAGAGCTGCACGCCCACGGTCACCCGCAAGCTACCCTGGTAGCCGATTTCGACGGCGCCCGGATCGCGCTCGGTCTCGTCGAGCAGCGCGCGGGCGACGACCTCGGCCGGCATCTCCTCGGGGAAATCGACGGCCTTCACCAGCGAGTCGGGACGCTCGCGCTTGGTCGACTTGGTGAAACCGACGACCGCCCCGCCGATGGGATTTCGAGCGCCGCCGGGGCCGTAGCCATGGTGGCCGCCCATGCGGGTCGCGGTGATGAGGAAGGTGCCGGCGGCACCGAGCGCCTCGTAAAGTCCGCGCACGGCTCCGTGAAGAAGCAAGACGCGTTCGCGGTACTGCTTGCGGAACTCGACCAAGTCGATGTCCGCCAGCGACGGGCAGCCATCGAGCGAGGCGAGGAAGTACATGCCGGCGACCGGGCCGGCGGCAGACCACTCTCGCAAGGCATTTTCGATGTCCGCGCGCTCGGGGCGCGCGTCGATGCGCAGGACTTGGGCGCCACGACGCTCGAGCTCTTCGCAGAGCAACCGGCCGACACCGTCGCGATCCGCGACAACCACCACGCGGCTGCCCTTTTCAATGCGGACCGCCGTGTGCTTGCAGGCCGCAAGCGGGGGTCGCAGGGTCACGACCGGCCGACGAAGCACACCGCTTTCGAACGGATTGGCGTCGGAAACGACAATCTGCGGGGTCACGGCGATGGCGGGAGCCGCAGGTGCGGCGGCAGCAATAGGCGCGGCGGCAGCGACTGGCGCAGCTACAGGCACGGCTGGCACTGGAACCACGGGGGGTGCGGGAGCGACGACCGGAGCGGCCGGCGCAGGTGCTTCCGTCGACGTTCCACCCGCCTGGCTGTCCTTCACGAAATTGATGACGTGGCGAAGCGTTGGGTAGTCGCGCAGCTTGAGGTCGTCCTTGCGCGGAATCTTGAACTCCTCGCGAACCGTGGCGAAGACCTCGGCTTGCTTGACCGTGTCCACGCCGAGGTCGGCTTCGAGATCCAGATCCAACTCGAGCATGTCGCTGGGATAGC
>CAZTTW010001115.1:0-1977 GCA_964616265.1 uncultured Myxococcales bacterium
CTCATCTTCAAGCCCGCCGGCTCGCAGCTTCGCAAGGACGCCTGCATGTGGCTGGGAGGTGGCCGGGTCGTGAAGATGGAAATCGAGATCCTGGGAAGCGCGCTGCTGACGCTCGACGGGACCGTGCTGTCGCGGGGGGATACGGGCGAGTACGCGGATGCATCTCCGCAACTACCTGTGCGCTCGCCGAGAGTCAGCGTCCGCAAGGTCCGCTTCGAAGATGGCCGAGACGTCCCAGTCGGCCTCGCGCCTGCGTTCGATGCCTTGGCCGAACGAGCTGCCACCTGCTACGAGAGACGGCTTGCCACCCGCCCCACCCTCCGCGGCACGCTGGTCGTCGGCGTCCACACCGGAGCCGGCGGTCGAGTGGAATCACCCCATGTCGACATGAGCTCGCTCGGCGACGAGGCGCTGGTCACCTGCGTGACCACGGCAGTCGGAAAAGCCACCATCGCTGGCGCAAGCAGCGGACAGCGCTTCAGCGTCCCCCTGCAATTCGGCTCGGCGGAAGAGCGCTAGACTTCGGGCTAGTCAGCCTTCCACTTGATGCTGCAGCCGATGCTTGCCTTCTGCTCGGCCGAGGGCAGCTTGCCGCCTAGGAGTGCGTCCACGGCGGCGCGGGCATCGCGGCCAGTAACAGGGATGTCGTTGCTCGGCCGTGCGTCGTCGAATTGTCCCCGGTACGCCATCCGACCATCGGTGCCGAAGATGAAAAGGTCGGGCGTGCAGCGAGCGTCGAACGCTTTCGCGACGGTTTGGCTCTCGTCGTAAAGATAGGGAAAGACGTAGTCAGCCTGCGCCGCTTCGCGCGCCATGGCCTCGGGGGCATCGTCGGGATAAGCCGTGACGTCGTTCGAGCTGATAGCAACCATGGGCACGCCGCGATCCCGACAGAAGCGACCGAAGTCGGCGAGCCCAGCCCGAATGTGCTTTACGAACGGGCAATGGTTGCAGATGAAGATGACGACGCTCGGCTTTCCAGCGAGCGACGACGAATCCACGACCTTGCCGCTCACCGTATCCGGCAGCGAGAACGCCGGCATCGCGGTACCAAGAGCAACCATCCTTGAAGGTGTCGCGGCCATGAATAAACCTCTGCTAGAGCAAGAGCCGTTTGATGTCGGAAAGCATCTGGCGCAGATAGGTCGTCAAGCGTGCGGCGTCGGCGCCGTCGTTCACACGGTGGTCGTAGGAAAGCGACAGCGGCAGCATGAGTCGTGGCACGAAGGCGTTGTTCTCCCAGACCGGCTTCATGCCGGCGCGCGAGACGCCAAGAATCGCGACCTCGGGGGCGTTCACGATAGGCGTAAACGCGGTGCCGCCAATGCCGCCCAAGCTGGAAATGGTGAAGCTCGCACCTTGCATGTCGCCCGGCATGAGCTTGTGTGCCCGCGCTTTGTCGCTGACCAGGGCCAGCTCCGCCGCCAAATCGTAAACGCCTTTGCGATCCACATCACGAAGCACCGGCACGACGAGCCCTTCGGGGGTATCGACTGCGACGCCGATGTGGAAATAGCGCTTGAGGATCAGGTTTTCACCCGTGGGATCCAGCGATGCATTGAAGGTCGGAAAGGCCTTCAAGGTGGCCACCACCGCCTTCATGATGAACGGAAGAATGGTCAGGCGAACGTCGCGCTTCTTGGCTTGCTCGGCTTCGGACTTGCGGAAGGCTTCGAGGTCGGTGATGTCCGCCTCGTCGTGCTGGGTGACGTGCACGACCCGCAACCACGCTCGATGGAGATTGGTCGCCGTCACGCGCTTGATGCGCGAAAGCGGCTGCGCCTCGATCAGACCGAAGCGCGCAAAATCGACGTAAGGGGCATCGGGTAGAACAAATCCGTCCTTGGCAGCAACCGCCTTGCCGACGTGCTCTTTGACGTAGTTCTTGATGTCCTGCTCGACGATGCGGCCACTGCGGCCGGTACCCTTCACCAGCGACAGGTCGACGCCAAGCTCGCGGCCCAAGCGACGGATAAC
>CAZTTW010001116.1:0-1971 GCA_964616265.1 uncultured Myxococcales bacterium
CCACCACGCGGTAGTGCGCGAAATTCGGGAACGAGACGATGCCGCGCTTCCCGACTCGCAGCATTTCTTCGAGGACTTCGCGGGGGTTCTGCAGCGTCTGCAGCGTCTCCTCCAGCACGACCACATCGAAGGCTTTGTCCGGGCACCAAGCCAGGCCCGAGCCGAGGTCGGCCTGAATTACGGGCACGCCGCGGTCGACGCAGGAAAACACCTGCTCGGCGTCAATCTCGACGCCTTGGCCGCGGACGTTGCGCTCGCGGATGAGACGCTCCAGCAAAAATCCGTCGCCGCAGCCCAGGTCGAGCACCGACCCACCGACGGGGATTTCGCGCGAAATGATTTCTTCTTGCCAGCGCAGCGACCGTTTGTCCTTCGCGTGCTGCGCGCGTTCCCGAATCAGCGTCGCGATGGCAGCCGCGCATTTCTCGAACGCCTCGGCCGAAACCTGCGAACGACCGGTCAGTGACTCTTGGTCAGCGTGTGGCTCCGTCATCGTCAATTCCTAGTGTGCGAGAAAACTGCGCAGCAGGCGCCCGACCTTTTGCGTTTCGACCAAGAACGAGTCGTGCCCGAAGCGCGATGGCACCTCGGTATAGGTCACGCGCGTGCCGGTGCGCGTGAGCGCGAGCGCGAGATCACGGCAGTCGGCCGGCGGATAGAGCCAGTCCGAATCGAACGACACCACGAGGGCGCTGGCCTTCACGCGGCGGCAGGCTTCGACCAGGCTGCCGCCGCCCCACGCCGCCGCGGCATCGTAGTAGTCCATGGCGCGCGTGATGTAGAGGTAGCTGTTGGCGTCGAAGCGCTCGACGAAGGCGCGGCCTTGGTAGTCGAGGTAGCTCTCGACGGCGAACTCGATGCCGAAGCCCGCCTTCTGGTCGCCGTCGCGTTGCAAGCGGCGCCCGAACTTTTCGTGCATGCCCTCGTCGGACAAATAGGTAATGTGCGCCAGCATGCGCGCGGCTGCCAGGCCGGAGTCGGGGCCTTTGTCCCGGCCGTAGTAGTCGCCGCCCGCGAAGTTGGGGTCGTTTAGAATGCAATAGCGAGCCACGGCGTTGAACGCCACGCCTTGGGCAGACAGTCGCGTCGCCGCGGCCAGGACCACTACTCGCTCGACTCGCTCGGGGAAGGCCAGGGCCATCTCCAGCGCCTGTTGTCCGCCGATGGAACCACCGATGATGGCGCGGACGCGAGCGATGCCGAGCGCGTCGAGCAGTCGCGCGTGCAGCTTCACCCAGTCGCCCACCGTGACCATGGGGAAGTGCAGGCCGTAGGGCTTGCCGGTGAGCGGATCGGTCGAGGCTGGGCCCGTGGTTCCGTAGCAGCTGCCGAGCACGTTCGGACAAATCACGAAGTAGCGGCTAGTATCGACCGCCTTGCCCGGGCCGACGACGGCGTCCCACCAGCCCGGCTTGCGGTCGCGCCAGGTGCGCCCGTTCTTCTCGGTGTTCTTGTCCCAGCCGGCCACATGCGCGTCGCCGGTGAGCGCGTGCGCGATGAACACCACGTTGTCCTTGCGCGGGGAGAGGGTACCGTAGGTCTCGTATTCGACGTCGATCGGGCCCAGCGTACCGCCCAGCTCGAGCTCGACCGGAGCGTCGGCCTCGACCAAGCGAAGGGTGCGCGCGCTCGTCCATCCGACCGAGTCGGAATCGTCGGGGCCGCTCCCCCGTCGTTCTTTGTCTTCAGGGCTCATCAGCCCCCTATCAGCGCACACTCAGGCCGGCCAGCGCAAGTGCGCAGGAATCCCTAAATGTTATAGTCGGGCGCGCCGTTGCCGAGAGCGACGCGGTAGCGTTCCGCGAGGGTCTGGAAACTGGCGCCGTCGTAGACCGAGCTGGACGCTCGCACCGCCGACTCCCAAATCGGGCCAAACACAGTCTGAAATGCCTGCGGCGTTCCGTTCTGTCCGCGGTTGGCGACTTCCGGGTCGGCCAAGGCGCCCTGGACGACACGCAGAACGTCGCCCAC
>CAZTTW010001117.1:0-1969 GCA_964616265.1 uncultured Myxococcales bacterium
CCGCGACCGGAAAATTCACCATCTGCGCGGCAAAGAGAAAGGCCGCCGCCAATCCCAGAAGTGGCATCCGACGAGCCGGCAATTCGCGGCGCACTTGGCGCAAGGCCAGACCCAGGCCGGTCGCCGACAACGTCGCTGCCGCGATTGCCGTCTTGCCGTCCACGAAGCCATCGGGAATGTGCATGCCTAGTCCACAAAGACCGCCACGGTAGGCAGCCGCCGAGGCAGGGAAAAGGTGGTCATCGCTGACGCGATCCATAGCACGTATTTTAGAAAGCGTGCTCCCTACCAGGAGGCGCGCAGCCTCAATCGTCGTGGCTAGAACCTCGATGAGGCAGCGCCCCACGCTTGCCGACCGGTGCGAGTGCGGACGCACTGGACGGTCCAGTTTCGACTGACTCGCTCGCCCCTTCGATGCCCGTGACGATTTCGATACCGCCCTGCTTGACGCCTCGAAGGGCCAAGATGCGGTCCGCGATGGTTTGCAGCCGATCGGATCGGCCGCGAATGACGATCACTTCAAGGCACAGATCGTGGTTGATGTGCACGTGCAGGGTCGAGCGGACCTGGTCGCCCAGCTCGTGCTGAAGCGCGGTCAGGCGCTCGGTCAGGTCGTGCACGTGGTGGTCGTAAACCAGGGTCAGCGTCGCGATAGCCTCCACCGCCTGGCGCATCTTCGACCGCCCCACCGTCGCGCGAGCCAGATCCCGAAACAGCTCGGAACGCGTGCCGCCGCGCTCTCGCACGACACCATCCAGCTCGCGGAGCAGCGAGCGCTCCAGCGCCACGCCAAATCGAACCAACGGATCTTTCATCGCGGCAGAGCCTACCGCGTTCGCAGGAAGGCAGGAACGATGGAATGTGCCTGCCGTAGCACGTTCGGGGGATTGCGGAGCGATCGACGCGGCTGCGCCCCGGCCAGCCTGTGGTAGATTGCGCGCCCCATGTTCGAGACACTCACCAAAGGTTTCCGATCCGCCAAGCAGAAGTTCCAAGGTCTGGCCGAGCTCGACGAGAAGACCGTGGACGAAGCACTGGCGGAGGTGCGCACCGCCTTGCTCGAGGCCGATGTCGGCTTCGAGGTCGTGCAGGCCTTCTGCAAGCAGGTGAAGGAGAAGGCGGTAGGCCTCATCGTCAAGGTGCGCGCCACCAGCAAAGAGAAGATGCGCCGGGTCAGCCCCGAAGACCACTTCGTGAAGCTGTGCCACGACGAGCTGGTGCAACTGATGGGCCCCGTGGACAGCGACCTGCATTTCGCGAAGAAGGGCCCCACCGGCATCATGATGGTGGGTCTGCAAGGTAGCGGTAAGACGACCACCGTGGGCAAGCTGGCCCGCTACTTGGAAAAGCAGGGTCGCCGTCCGCTGCTGGTCGCCGCCGACGTGTACCGACCCGCCGCTATCGATCAGTTGAAGATTCTAGGCGAATCGCTGGGCATGCCCGTCTTCGCCGAGCCCGGAGGAAGCCCGCCCCTCATTTGCGAGAAGGCCCATCGCTACGCCGCCGAGCACGGTCGCGACACCGTCATCTTCGATACCGCGGGCCGTCTGGCGATCGACGAGCCCCTGATGAACGAGCTCAAGGAGATCAAGCGCCGGACGAATCCCGCGAACATCTTCTTCGTCATCGACGCCATGATCGGTCAGGACGCGGTGGCCACCGCCAAGACCTTCCACGATTGGCTCGACTACGACGGCGTCATCCTGACCAAGCTCGACGGCGATGCCCGCGGCGGTGCCGCGCTATCGGTCAAAGCCGTCACCGGCAAGCCGGTCAAGTTCGTCGGTATGGGCGAGTCGATGGACCGCCTGGAAGAGTTCCGTCCCGAGGGTATGGCCAGCCGCATTCTGGGTCGCGGCGACGTGGTGGGCTTGGTCCAGCAGTTCGAGGATGTGGTCGACGAGGAGAAGGCCGAGCAGGACGCGATGCGGATGCTCAAGGGGAAGTTCGACATGAACGACTTCCTCGA
>CAZTTW010001118.1:0-1967 GCA_964616265.1 uncultured Myxococcales bacterium
TGACCAAGGCAGCGGGGGATGCGACGTCCATCGCCGCTCCGACGACTGCCGGAACCTACAAGTTGTTCGTTGTCGATTCCCAGGGCAAGCCCAGCAGTGAATCAACTTCCCTGTTGAGATTGAAGTAGGCTCCTTCACGGGCCACGGGTGCCAGCACCGCTGGCACTTGCAGTCAACAGCGCAGACTGAATCAACGCCCGCGCGTACTCCCGAGCGTCCATGATGGCGGGTCACTACTGGGAAACGATTCCCTGACTACCTCATCCACATCCGCTTCAGTCATGGGGCGCGTCGGCGCGGAGAACTCGTGGGCGGACTTCGCCTTCTCGGACCTGGCTTTGTTTGCAGTTTGCCCATGCGCCTAGTGAACGCAGAGTTCGTGCCAAATCCGTCAGCACCTTGCTTAGGCCCTGACGGCGATCGTCATCGCGGATCGGATCCGCGGATCGCCTGAAGACCTTTATCGGCAGAGTTGACGGAAGTTGGCTGGGCTCAATTGGCGAAAGCGGCGGAAGACCTTGCAAAAGTGATTTGCGTTCGCAAAGCCGCAGGCAGCCGCGATAGCCTTGAGCGGTACCGATGTTTCGATGAGCATGTTCGTCGCTTTTTGAACGCGAATCTCGGCAGAGAAGCGTGCTGGCGTCATCCCGGTCCGCTTCCGGAAGAAGTGGCTGAAATGGCTGCGACTCATTCCGAACTCGGCGGCGAGAGAGCGCACCTCAATGGCTTCCGGCAGTTTCGCGACGATGTGGGAACGAACTTCATCGATCAACCTTTGGTCTTGCGGAACGCTGTCACGCGCCTGCTGCGTCCAGCGCTCCAACGTCAGAGCGAATTCGACCAGCATCATTTCCGCTTCCAAATGATCGCGGAAGTCCTTTTCGATCGCACCCGAGACCAGCCGCAGAAGGCTGGTCCCCAGCACGCCATCCGACGCTATCTCGAGTAGGGGACCGGCAATTGCCGCCCGCTTGGCAAGCCTGGCTTTCAAATAGGGATGACGTATGGCGATCCAAGCAAAGGTCCATCCCGGCGATTCTTTCGGGAGATAGAAGTGATGCTGCGACGGAGCGCGCACGAAGATGAGCGTCCCAGGCGACACTTTACGAGGCTCGTCTCTGTCGCCTTGGAAGTAGCCCCAACCCGCCAAAGTGAGTTGCAGGCACACCGAGGAGCGTTTGGATTGACCGCGAATGGCCTCGTCGAAAGAGTCGCAATTCGAATCGAGTCGCGTCTCGAGGCCGCCACAAAAGGTCGTGGCGGGCTTCCACCAAGAGGGGGTAGAGCCCTTTGAAGCACGTGTCAGCTCGGTTAGGCGACGCAGCGCAGACGTCCACTCCCGCGGCGGAAGCGGAGCCCGATGGCGGGAACCTTCCATGGTGGAAGTGATCGGGTCGTGAACTCGACCGGCCCCGCTGTCGGCTACGCAAGAGGCGGAAAGAGCTTCCAGGAGCGCGGTTGCACTATTCGTCGGCAGGGTATGCAGGGAACCTGTCGTGTTCATACGTATGATTGTCGGGTGAACAAGAATCGTGCAATTCTAACTTCAATCCCGTGCTAGCACCGCTAACGCGATGGCCCTCGGAGCGCCCCGACAAGCAACGCCGCAGACGGTCTGGTTCCGCCCGCCATGCGACGCCTGGAGGCTATGCGCAACAGGCTGCTAGGGCGTCCTGGCACATCGGAAGCCGTAGCTACAGAAACCATTGGCGGGATAGAAGCTGCTGTTGCGGTACGACGACTGCAGTAGCATCTCGTTCGTACTGGTCAAATAGCCGTCCCGCGGTGCCCGGCCGGAACCACTCGCAAGATCCGCGCAATCCGAGCAGGGATTGTCATAGGCTGGGGCGAACCAATCGAGGTACCCCGAGTCGGGGCGTGCCGACAGGTGCAATGTTGTGGATAGTTCCATCCCTAAGAGGGCATTCGAGAACTGGCTGCTCTCACCCTCTACAGCAAGCGCGCGC
>CAZTTW010001119.1:0-1964 GCA_964616265.1 uncultured Myxococcales bacterium
CCGTATGCATCCCGCCTCGATCGCTGACCGGCATCCCCTGCTGCATTTTCTTATCGCCTTATCCGACAATGGTCATCGATCCTTGGTCCCTCGCGCACCCTCCCCCATGCCGGCAGAATTACCGTGCTTTGGCAATCTTGCGATTGTGATCTCCAAGGTACGGTCAGAACACTAGACGCCGACCAAGCTGGGTGCGACGATCCGGTTCATGGCAAATGAGAGTCGACCAACCTCTGCCGATGACGACCCTACCGTGCGTCCAGCGGCGGGAAACAACGGACCGATTCAATCGTCCACGTCACCCGCGAGGCCGCGTGCATTTTTCCAGCCTGCAAGTCTGGAACCGCTCATCAAGCTCGCGATCCCAGCTTCCTTGGCCGTCTATCTGACGGGCTTCATCGTTGCCGTGCATTGGTACACGAGATGTGGCGTTCCGGTTTCGGCATTGACGCATGACGTGTTCCTGGCTGCAGGAGTCCAGTTTGTAGTCGTTTGGCTGAGCGCACTTTCGCCGCTGCTGGCTGCCGCCTTGGTCGAACGGTCTTCAAGAACGGTGGAGAGTCCAGAGGCACAGGTAACTGGAATACGACACTTGCTTCGGAATTTGCGTAAGTCCGTCTCCTGGCTGGCGACAGTTCTTACATTGTTGACGGTCCCATATATAGGCGTCTACCAGCTTGCTGGGGCGGACTCTTTGGGCCGATCCGCAATATTCCTCATCGGAACGCTCGTCATTGGGTCGGTAGTGCTGAACTTGTGGCCAAAGCCACGGCATGAGCTCGTTTGGAAGTTTGGCCTTCTCGTACTCTTTGTTGTTGCAGAGGCTACTGGGTACTCCGAGTTGCTCTACTCGCGTTCGCCACGTTGGTTGGGTGGCGCCCGTCCTCAACTATTGCTCCGACACGATCCTGCGAAGACCGTATCAACGCTGGCAGATGGAACGGTACGATGCGATCTTCCCCTAGCTGCTCCCGAAGCCCGTTGCCGATCCGTCTATCTTGTCTACTGGGATGAAAGATACGCGTACACGGCCGTCACTGAAGCGACAGAACCCTGTGAACCTGGTCGAACGGCGAGCCCAACATCCTGGAACGACGACATCGCTAGGGGAGCCCGTCTTTGCTACGTGCGGGTGGCAGCCGAAAAGCTTTCCCCCCTCCGAATACCCGGGCCGCTTCTCGACGCGCACTACTAGCTCAGCCATTACGGACAGTGTCCGATTTGACCGGGTACCAACCGATTGCTGACGCCTACGTACACACCTTCAAGCGGAAGGCTGTCGAACCCGTTGCAGCGAACGGTCGCCTTCGGCGCCCGCCGCTGAACGGGGTAGCGTTCGGCGGACTCTCGAAGGGTGGAGTTGGTTGTCGTTCCCCCTTGCCTGGACGACGGCTCGTACTGCGACGTGGAAGAGTGCATCTGTTCAGCACAGGCTCATTTCGATGAATGGTCGGAGTTGGTTGCCTCTATCGCCCTCGACGGAACTCTCCCAAAGAACACATCACTTTCCGCTACCTTGAGCACTGGTGGGTCCGGCGGCGGTGGGTTGTCGACGAGCGACACGGCATCCGTGACGCCCAGAAGAGCTTGGTCTAGTAGCTTCGGAAAATCGGTTCGTCCGGCCTGGGCCAATCGAGCGCATCGGCGAATGAGGTTCCTTACCATCTCGCCGAATCTGTCAATGTCCTCGTTCCGGTCTGAATTTGTTGACCTATCCCCATGCACGATTGAGCTACGCATTCCATAGATGTCGCTCAGCCACCGTGAAACGCTGACTCGCTCGCGAGGCGACGAGAGAAGTCGAGCGCCACGCATTCGGAGACGGTATGTGATGATTTCCTTCTCATCCTTCGACAACAGTAGCGATTCGGCGGAGATGGCCAAGTCAACGAGACGATCCTTCTCCTCGGGGCGATGTCCTTCTGACTGTTGAAAGTCGAGGGCGGCTCCACGGGACAATTACG
>CAZTTW010001120.1:0-1963 GCA_964616265.1 uncultured Myxococcales bacterium
ACGCCCGCGATTTCGAGACCGAGGTTTTCGATGTTGGGCCGTCGACCGACGGAGACCAGGATCTTGTCGGCTTCGAGCTCGATGGTTTCGCCGTTGCGCTCGACGGTGAGCACGGCGTGGCTACCCTTTTCGGTCACGCCTTGCGCCTTCGCCCCGAGGAGGATGTTGAGCCCGAGCTTCTTCGCTTTGCGTGCGACCACCTGCACGCACTCGGCGTCGCTGCCGGGCAGGATGTTCGGCAGCGCTTCGACGAACGTCACCTTGCTGCCGAATTTCGCGTAGAGGGTGCCGATTTCCATGCCGATGTAACCGCCGCCCACGACGACCAGGCGCGCCGGCAGCTCGCTGAAGGCCAGCGCGCCGGTGGAATCGACGATACGGTTGTGGTCGAAGGGCAAACTGGGAATCGCGACCGGGCGCGAGCCGGTGGCGATGATGATGTTTTCCGTTTCGATCACGGTTTCGTCGGCTTCGTTTTGGGAATCGGGACGAGTCACACGCACGGAACGAGGCGATAGCAGTGTCGCCGTGCCTTGCAAGTAATCGCAGCCGTTGGCCTTGAGGAGTTGTTTGACGCCCGAGGTGAGCTTGCCGACGACGCTTTCCTTCCATGTCTGCAAGCGGGCGAGGTCGATGCGGAGGTTGTCGATGGTGATGCCCATCTCCGAGGCGTGCGAGGCTTTTTCGTAGAGCTTCGCGGCATTGATGAGAGCCTTGGATGGAATACAGCCAACGTTCAGGCAAACGCCGCCCGGTGCCGCTTTTTCGATGACGATCGCCTTTTTGCCCAGCTGGCCCAGGCGGATGCCCGCGACGTAGCCACCCGGCCCGGCGCCGATAACCACTGCCTCGACTTTGAGAATTTGTGTGCTCACGGGCGATCTTTAGCATCGAAATCGGCCGCAAGCGCGACCGATCGATTGGGCGCTTCTTGCGCTCGCTCGAATCCGGCGTCGAGCCGGCTGAGTGTGTCGTCGACGCGATGCGTGTTTCGACTTGGCCACACTAACCTGGTCCTCCTCGATAGGCTCTACGTGCGTTCTCTGATCGGCGGTCGGTGGGACAACTACTGACACGAGGACGGCTCGGGATTTCAGTCGCCATTGTGGTCGACGGCGGTAATTTTCAGGGTGGTCGAGGATGACAGTCGAGAGCGAATCCGTTAAACTCGACGACCTCGCGACGGAGCTTTGATGCCCGCTCAGCGATTTTTTGCTGGAGGACCGATGGTCAAGCACGGGCACGAGGCGGAGCCTTTCGACAGTGGGGAAGCGTTCCGTTCAATCTATTTGCACATGCTGGAAGGTGTGGCTCTGCACGAGCTCGTCTGTGATGCTTCCGGCTGTCCAATCAATTACCGCATTCTCGACGTCAATCCGCAATATGACCAACATGTCGGCATCGGCGTTTCGCAATCGGTCGGCAAATTGGCGACGGAAGCATATGAAACGCCCGAGCCTCCATTCCTGGCCGCCTTTGCGGCGGTGGCACTGGGGGGCAAGTCGCAGCGATTCGAGGCTTACTTTGCGCCCTTCGATCGCCACTATGACATCAGCGTAGTTCCGTTCGGCGCGCGGCGCTTTGCCACCATCTTTCTCGACATTACGGAGCGCAAGCGGAGCGAGCGGGCGTTGCGTGAGAGCGAGTGGTTCCTCAAGCGCGCCCAGCACGTAGCGCACATCGGCTCGTATCGATTCGACATCGCGCGCGGCACGTGGACCAGCTCGGATGCGCTCAATGAGTTGTTCGGTATCGGTGGTGACTACAAACGCGATATCGCCGGCTGGCTCGACTTGGTTCACCCCGACGAGCGCGAAGACATGCACCGCTATTTCACCGACGAGGTTCTTGGGGCGGCCCGCGATTTCGATCGCCGCTACCGCATCGTTCGCCGGAGCGATGGCAGCTTGCGCTGGGTCCACGGACTCGGCGAGCTGGAGAAGGACGCGCTCGGCAAGCCGCT
>CAZTTW010001121.1:0-1963 GCA_964616265.1 uncultured Myxococcales bacterium
CATTGCGCCGCCGCTCGCAAGCGCTCCGCCCGAGCCCATCATCATTCCACCGCCACCCATCATGCCGCCCGTGGCCCCGATTCCCCCCGAACCCGTCGTCATCCCGCCCATCGCCGCAGCGCCACCCGAGCCCATCATCAAGCCGCCGACACCCATCATGGTTCCGCCGAGTCCGTTCATTCCACCAGAGCCGGTCGTCGTACCGCCTGCGCCCACTCCGCCCGAGCCGACCACCGTGGTTCCTCCCTGCCCGGATAGACTCGTTCCACCGCTTCCTGTGGTGCCGCCTTGCGCGCCTCCGACGCTGCTGACGGAACCTCCGGTGCCAGACGGGTTGTTGCTCGAGCTACATCCCACCGTGAGCACTGCTGCTCCGGCGGAAAGAGTCACTACCAAAAACGAAAGATCTCGCATCGTCCTTACCATCACAATTCCCCTCCAAAGCCCGAGGGCGATTCGAGCCCTGCGATAAAAAGCCTTCGCGTGAAATACGCCGGATTCACTTGCGCTTTCCTAGCCCAAGCGCGCCTCGCACTGACATTGGATTACAGAGCGCACCGCGAGGATTCACAGCTCTGTAATCCGCAACGCGCGTGCGCCTGCGCCGCACGTTTCGGTTTCGAAACTAGCGAGCGTGAGAGGGCCCTAGGTCATCGTCGCTATTGGCATGACGAGAACGGGGCAGGGGGCGTTTTGCACGACCTTCTCGGCGACGCTGCCGAGTAAGAAGTGGCCGATGCCGTGTCGTCCGTGGGTACCCATCACAATCAAGCCGGCGCCAATCTGCGCGGCGTGGTCGACGATGGCCGTGTACGTGCGGCCCGACTCTGAAGCCCCGGTACAAGCAATATTCTGTTCCCGAACCTCGGCCACAGTACGGCCCAGTTTTTCCGCGGCGTCCGTCCTCATGCCTTGCATCGCCATCGGCAGTGCGACGATATCGCCCGGCGGCGGCATGACGAACGCCAGATCCAAGTCGACGTGCAGGATTTCAATGGTGGAATGAAAGGTCCGCGCCAGATCCATCGCTGCATCCAAGGCCATGGCTGACGCATCGGAAAAATCCGTTGGAACCAGGATCAACTTCAGATCGGCGAGTTTCATTTTCATGACACTCCTTTCGCGTTCTTAGGTGGAGGGCGCGTCTCGTCGGCGCGCCTCCAATCGAGGAGCAGCATAGCCAAGTGTCCGCCGCTCGGGCCCTTCACGCCAGACGTCGATTTCCTCGTGCCGCTGGTGTGCGGCGTGTTTACGGTTCGCTTGCGGCGATCAAAGCGGATGTGATGCACTTCTCAAGGCCGTCGCCCACAAGACGAGCACCTTTGGCAGACAGGTGCGACTCGTCTAAGTAAAGCAGCTGGCGATCGGACTCGATCATGCAACCTTGGTTGGGGCATAGGTAGGCGTACGGGTGCACCATCTCAATAGCTGGTTCGAGATGCGAAACCGCTTCGGTCAGCAGCTCGTTGACCTGCGCTTCGGTCTGCGCGCGGTCTTTCGACTCGTCGGTCGCGCATCTGTTCTCGTCCAGGCCTCTGAAGTGTGCTCTGCCGACACAAGTTACCGCTTCCGTGGGCGGCAGCGGCACTTGACCGACGACAATGATGCGGCGGCCACTGTTCGTCAACGTCACGAGCACCTGCCGCAAGCGATCGACAAACAGTCGGCGGGATGTTTCCGTCGTGGCTTGGCGGCCATCAAGGCTAAGGCGAAGACTCCCGGTCGCGTAGACGTCCCACCGGGCGGCGAAAATGACGACCCGTGCTTCTTTTTCTGCGAGCACGGCTTGAAGCGCGGCATCGTTGAACTCGCCACAGTCTGCTCGGGTGGGATCGAAGGGTGAAAACTGGACGCCGGGAATAGGCGGACATCCGGCCTTCGTGATCTGCCGAGTAACCAGCCCCAGTTGTCGACCGATTTCACGAAGTACAGGGACAAGATGTGCTGCGTGAGAATCGCCCCA
>CAZTTW010001122.1:0-1963 GCA_964616265.1 uncultured Myxococcales bacterium
TTGGCCGCTCGTGGTTCAACGAAATAACTACAGCACGAGCCGCCGCGCACGACCCTGCGCGATGGATCTCGATCGTATTTATCCGCCACCCATTCCCACACGTTGCCCGCCATATCGAGCACGCCGAAGGGACTTGCGCCCTGCGGATAGCTGCCCACGACGACCGGCTTGCCGGGCGCCTTGCCGGCGCAGGGTCCTTCGTTTTCGAAATTGCCCCAGTTGGCTCGATCGCAGCCGATATCGTTGCCCCAGGGAAACTCGCGTCCGTCGCTGCCCCGTGCGGCTTTTTCCCATTCGCTTTCGAGTGGCAATCGACCACCCGCGAAGGTGCAATACGCGCGAGCCTCATGCCAGGTCACGTCGGTGACGGGCAACTCCGGCTCACTCGACAGGTCGATGGATAGCGACGCGCACCGGTGGGCGGCCACGCAGCGAGCGTACATGCCGCGAGTGACTTCCGTCCGGTCGATGCGGAAGGTGGGCAAGGTAGTCACTCTCACCGGGCGCTCGTCGTCGGCACCGCGCGTGGAGCCGCGTGTGAAGGGTCCGGCGGGAATCAGGAGGCGCATTGGGGGCGTCGAAGCGGCACGTGGCTCGCCCGCGCCAAACACTACCGGAAGTGCGACGAGCGCCAGGCGGATGTTCACGCCGAGCCTCCGGCAAGAGCCAGCTTCTTGTTGCGCGGCAGGGCTTTGATGGCGGCTTCGCGACGCAAGGCTGCCGCTTGGCTGGACCTGCGTTCTTTGTGCAACAGCGCGACCGGGCCGCGTCCGCGCGTGTAGCGAGCGCCCTTGCCCGCGTTGTGCTTGGCCAGGCGTGCATCGACGTCGCGGCTGATTCCCGTGTACAGGGTGCCGTCGCGGCAGCGAACGACGTAGACAAACCAAACGCCCATGCTGGAAAAATCACTATGACCAGCCGAGGTTGGACTGGCAAATTCCACGCTGTCTTTTTGAAAATTATGCGTGCCGCTGCCCAGGCGCTGCCGCTGGCTCTCGCGTAATCCGAGCGATTCTCTTGGCGGCGCTAGATTCCTTCGCCGACCAGCGAGTCTAGGCGAGTCTGCGCGGCCTCGATCCAACCGCTCGCGGCTTCGGGCTTTTGCGCTTCGAGGTCGAGGAAGCGGCGCAGATGTTCCGCTGCTTGTCGCTTGCCTCCGAGCTTTTCCAGCGTGGTCGCAAGATTGTAGTGTGCGTCGGCGAACCAGGGGTCTTGCTGGACGACCCGTCGCAGCTCCGCGGCCGCGCGCTCGACCTCGCCTTGCTGATAAAGCAGCGCCGCCAAGTTGTAGCGAGCTTCGGGCTGGTCGGGATCCAGTGCCAAAGCCGCCTCGAACTCGATGCGCGCGAGCGACATGTCACCCTGCCGAAAGGCCACGCCGCCCAAATTGCTGTGTGCTGCTGCGAGGCCCGGATCGGCGTTGAGCGCTTTGCGGTAGCAGTCGGCGGCAGAGGCAAGCTCGCCGGCAGTCTCTTTGTCGACGCCCGCGGCAAACCAGTCGTAGGCGCCCCTCGGCCGCTCGGCGGGCGGAGCTTCAGCGGCGGCGCTGACGCCGGCAAGCGCGAGCACTTCCGAAGCACGTGCCGCGAGATCGGAGAGGCCGAAATCGAAACAACGCTGGCCCGAAACCTCGAAGGTAACGCCATCGTCGACCAGGGCAAGCGCGTTGCCGTCCCACGCCACTCGCAGTTTGTCGAGCGGCCGGTCCACCGCCGGCAACTTGGCGCGAACATGATCGAGCGCCTTGCGGATCTGCGCCGGCTGAAACCCGCGGTCGACCAATTCCTTCGCCGCACGCACGCTCACCAGATCCTGAAAGGAATAGACTTGGCGGCCGCCCCGGCGCAGCGACGGGCCCACGAAACCCGACTGCGACCAGTAGCGCAGCTTCGACTCGGGCAGCGCCAGGATGCGAGCGGCGGCACCGAATCCGTATTCGTTAGCGGCATTGCTCATGACAGAA
>CAZTTW010001123.1:0-1962 GCA_964616265.1 uncultured Myxococcales bacterium
GCATTCGACAAGCTCGATCGCTACGCCGACTGCCTGGCCATGATCGGCGACGCCGCGCTCGATGGAAAGAAGAGCGGTGCGCGCACGCGCCTTCGGAAGGAGGAGCTGGCGCTTTGTCAGAGATCGGTGGCGGAAGCAGCGGCCGGCGAACCAGTCCTGCCTGAAGTGCAGGCAGCAGCCGAGAGCTTCCTCGATGCCAGTCAGAACAGTCAGAAGGCCGATACGCTGGGGAAGCTGGCCACCCGATTTCGCGCCGAGTTTCTCGCGTCGCAAACCGCCTGGGAGATGGAAGAGCTTGCCCGCCAAGGCAAAGACGATGGACAGAAGGCTCTGTGGCATATGCGCCGCGTGGCCTTGGCCGCGCGCTCATGGCTGCGTGCCCTGCGCACCCCGGTCCAGGACAGCAGCGCGAGCACGCTGCGCGAGTACCAGCAAGCGCTTGCGGACTTCGCACAAGGCGCACAAGGATCGACGGCGGACTGGGGGCGCATCTCCGGAGCTGGGGATTTTCTGCGCGCCAGCCAGGCAGTGGCGTCACTTTCACGTGACAAGAAGGTGAGCGAGTTTGCCGCGCTCGACGGTTGCCGCCAGCTGATTGCCGCCTTCAATGCACTTGTCGACGACACGCCTGGACGCCTCACCGAGAGGCGCTAAGCTTCCGGGCATGCGTAAAATCCTTCTTTCTTTCACTCTCTGCATTCTTTGCGCGTCGGTGGCCACCGTGTCCCACGCCAAAGGCAACAGCATCACTGTCAAGGTCAAGGACGCCGCGGACAAGGACGTCGGCACCGTCACCATCAAGTCAGCGGGACCGGGCATCTCGCTCAAGCTCGACCTGAAAGGCCTGCAGCCCGGCGACCATGCCATTCACTTTCATCAGACGGCCAAATGCGAAGGCCCGGATTTCAAGTCGGCCGGCGGACACTTCAACCCCGAGGGCAAAAAGCACGGCCTCGAGAATCCCGAAGGCTCCCACGCGGGCGACATGCTCAACTTCACGGTCGACGCCAAAGGCGCCGCCAAGGCGACCATCGTGAACAAGAACGTCAACCTCGGCTCCGACGCACACTCGCTCTTCAGCAACGGCGGCACCGCGCTCGTGATTCACGCCAAGGCCGACGACATGAAGACCGATCCCGCCGGCAACGCCGGCGATCGCATCGCCTGCGGCGTGATCCAGAAGTAAGAGCGGGACTAAGCCCCGCGCGTGCTGTAGCTCGATTTTTGTTCGAGCTTCCACGCCTTGATGAGACCGACGTTCTTCGCCTCGAGCGGCTCCATTTCCTGAAAACCGCTCTGGTCCCGATCGACCAGCGTCTGGAAATAGGTGTTCGATACGACGATTTCGTTGGTCGCTGCTTGGGCTAGCAAGCGGGCTCCAAGATTCACGGCATCCCCCACGATGCCGATGTGGCTGCGACAAAACGGACGGTAGAGCACGGACTGAATATCGCCCATGGCCATGCCAATGTGCACGCCGCCCGACGGCTGCACGCGATCGATCTCGCGCTGCCAGCGGTTCGACACCGAGCTGCCGATTTGCAGCAACAGGCGCGCGCATTCGAGCGCCCGCTGCGCGTATCCGTCCTGGACATCGGGCACGCCGAAGAGCGCGAGCACCTCATCGCCGACGAACTGGCACATCATGCCGCCGGTGTTGATCACGGCGTAGCGCGAGTTCGAGTAGAAGGTGGTCAGGGCATTGCGCATGACCTCGTCATCGCGCGTGTCGCGCACGAAGCTAGAGAACGACGACAGATCCGCCAGCAGCACCACGGCGTTACGAAAGCGGCGCGGCGGCAGGATCTGCTCGGGCGCGAAGCCGTGCACCTTGTGCAATTGAAGCAGGCGTGAATAACCGAAGTGCCACAGAAGCGACGTCTTGAGCGGGCTTTCCACGTGGCTTTCGCCGAAGGCCCAGCGCCACTTGATATCGTCGATCGAGTTGCGTAGCTCGTTGAG
>CAZTTW010001124.1:0-1959 GCA_964616265.1 uncultured Myxococcales bacterium
TTGAGGTAGTCAAGAAAACCCTTGCCGAGGACCGAGCGCAGCCCGTTGACGTTCCAGGAAATGAGCTTCACCGCAGCAAGTGTAGCGCTTTTGGACTAAACTTCTTGCCGAGGTGCCTATGTCTTCGCCGGCCGATCGTCGATCTGAAGCCCGCTTTGCCGTGGCCGTAGCCGTCACCATGGAAAGCGAGCACAATTTCTACACGGGGCTCACGTCGGACTTAAGTGGTGGCGGACTGTTCGTGGCGACGCTCCACATCCGCCCCGTGGGCGAGCGCATTCATCTGCGCATGACGCTTCCAACAGCGCGGGAGCCCATCGACGTCATGACCGAGGTCCGCTGGGTGCGACTGGCCCCGCTCCCCGGAGGTGGTGGGGAGGCCGGTATGGGGCTTCAGTTCCTCCAACTCGACCCGCAAGCGAAGGAAGCCATCAAGTCGTTCCTGAAGAGGCGCGATTCGCTGTTTTACGACGTGGACTAGGCGCGTGCCCTCACCCTTCTCACCCTTGCGCGACAAGAACTGGTGGCGACGCGAGACGATTGCACCACTCGGTTGCCCGCCGGAAGAAAGTCCTGCATCCTGAATGCGTGGGACTTGCTGGACCCGAGCTCGTGAGCGTCCTGACCCAGGCCGTGTCTGCGCGGCCTGAGATCCTTGATGCCTACCTTTTCGGTTCGCAGGCGCGCGGGACATCACGGGTCGACAGCGATGTCGATGTGGCCGTCTACCTAGACCCTACGACGGATATGAACGCGGGATTTGGCGTTGATGCAGCGATTGCGGCCGACCTGATGCGTGCGCTTGGCCGCAACGACATCGACGTCGTCCTCCTCAACCGGGCTGATCCGGTTCTGTACCACCGGGTGCTTCAGGACGGTCTCCGCTTGTTGGTTCGCGATCCCCAAGCAACCGCAAGGCGCGAAGGCTATGCGATGTCCCGCTACTTCGACTTTCTGCCACAGCTCGAAAAGATCCGTCGCGCCGCCCACGGCCGTGCGATTCGAGGACAGTTCGGCCAATGACGCCGGTGCAGCGGGACCATCAACTCATCAGGCGGCACCTTGCCGCGCTCGATGGTGCGCTCTCGCAGCTACGCCGTCACGTGGGCCGCCCGGTTGCTCTGCTGATGGCCGAGCTCGACGAACGTTGGGCCGTTGAACGCGGCCTCTTGGTTTGCGCCCAGAACTGCATCGACATCGCCACCCATCTCGCCGCAAGCGCGGGCCAGAACCCGACCGACTACGCGTCGGCAATCGATGCGCTGGTTCCCATGGGCATTCTTGATCCGACCTTCGCCACCCGTTTTCGTGCGGTGGCGGGCTTTCGCAATCTGCTCGTCCACGGCTACCTCGAAGTGGATCTATCGCGTCTGCACCACCTCTTGAATGAGCGACTGGATGACTTCGTGGAGTTCGCTGCCCACATTCGGGCCGCGCTCGGGGAAATCTGAACGCCAGGGGCGCCTACCGTCCGATGCGCACCAGCTCGATGAGCGGTGCGTTTTCTTGGCCGGACGGAATCGGTTCGCTAAGGTCGATGCGCACGTGAATCGCGAAGTCCTCGTCGCCTTGCGGGTCGACGAGCGTCTGCTGCGCCTCCCAGATTCGTCCCTCGAGCTTGCTCACCGTCGTCATGCGCGGGCTGCGCGCCTGGGGGGTGACGACGATCTTTTCGTGCTCGGCAAGGTACGGTGCCACTTCCGCCGCCAGCTTTTCGGCGCTCCAGTCGTCGCTGTCGCGCAAGGCCGCCTTCGCCTCGTCGAAGTCGCGCTTGGCCAGCGCGCCCAGCAAGCGGTGCAGCTCGGCGCGAACACGGGCAGCGAATGCGCGCGGATCGGCGGCTGGATCCCGTGGCCTCTTCGCAGTGGGGACGGTTGCCGTCTCGGTCTTCGGCGCGCGCATTTCTTCCCACTCTTCGAGCAGGCTCGAGTCCACGGTGCGCACCACGCCGCCCAGGCT
>CAZTTW010001125.1:0-1958 GCA_964616265.1 uncultured Myxococcales bacterium
GGAATGACGGCGTTGGGGAAAATGTACTTCTGGTACCACGGATCGATTTGCGTGCGCGGTGCAATTCCGGTGATGGTGTGGATGAAGACCCGTCCGCCCGGCGCCAGGCAGCGCGCCGCCAGCTCCATGTACCCGCGGTGGTTCTTCGGGCCGACGTGCTCCATGAGGCCAATCGACACCACAGCGTCGTAGCTGCCCGTGGCTTCGCGGTAGTCGGCCAGCCTTATCTCGATGGGCAAGGTGGAGTAGCGCTCTTGCGCCCAGGCTTGCTGCTCGCGCGACACCGTGTAGCCGACGACGCTGGCGCCGTAGTGCTCGGCGACGAAGGAGGCGAAGCCGGCCCAGCCGCAACCGAGGTCCAAAATGCGCATGCCGGGTCGCGCGCCGATCTTGCGGCACACGAGATCCAGCTTCGCGCGCTGGGCGGCGTCGAGCGTATCGGCGTCTTTCCAGTAGCCGCAGGTGTAGACGAGGCGCTCGCCAAGCATGGCCTCGTACAGGTCGTTGCCGATGTCGTAGTGGCGCTCGCCGACTTCGAACGCTCGTGCGACCTGCAGGTTGAACACGCGTGCGCGGACCGCGTTGGCGACGAGGACCCAGCTTTCCTGCAACACCTCGTCGGCGCGGGTGCGCACCAGGCGCTCGATCATCTGATCGATGGCTTGGCAATCCCACCAACCTTCGACGTAGGCTTCGCCAACCCCGAGTGTGCCGTCGCGAAGCGCCCGGGCGTAGACGCGCTCATCGCGGATCTGCACGTCCCACGGTGCGCTGCCGCCGATGGCGATGCCGGCTTGGCGCGCCAGATCCTGCATGACCTCGGCGGCGCGGCGGTTGTCGAAAACGGATAGCAATCGTCGTGCGGTCTGCGCTACGTCGCTCATGCCGGGTCTCCTTTGTGGCCGAGCCATGTGCCCGCTCGGTCGAGGGCGAAGTCGATGAGATGGGGCGCCGGTAGGCGGGCGCCCGAAAACAACCAGGCGAATCCAGAACGTACGGCGCGTCCAGCTCCGCGGGCGACAAGTCCGCGCGGCCGCGTGCTCGCCCTGCGTGGCAACCGGCGTCGCAACGAAGCGGCAGCCTCGCGCAAGCGAAAGATGCGTCGATAGTCGGCCAACACCGGATGCGCTGCGAGTCGCGCCGGATAGGACGCGGCCTCGCCTGCCAGAATGGACTCGGCCAGCATTCGACCTGAAGCCACCGCGGGCAGAATTCCTTCTGCCGTGATCGGCTGCGCCAGTCCCAGGCTGTCGCCGATCAGGTAGGCGCCGGTGCCGCTCTCGTCTACGACGGCGGCGCCCCGCAGATGCTCGGGATGGTAGAGGTAGTACGAATAGCCCTTCATGGCGTCGAGCTCGGCTTGGTTTTCCGCCGGCAGGTGGGCGCTGAAATCGGCCCGTGCGCGCTTCCACGCCTCGCGCACGTCTTTCGGATCGATGGTTCCGCTGCCCACGTTCAGCCACTCGGTCTTGGGCACGTTCCACGAATAGCCGTCGAGATTGTCGTGCAATAACAGCTCGGGCTCGCCGTCGCGGCCAAGGCGCGTGCGCGCGATGTTGCTCGGGTCGGCGCGAAACTCGTGCTCTTGCACGCCCACCGGTCCGAAGGGGCGCGGCGGCATGCACACGCGCGCCACGGGGCAATGGGTGCCGCCCGCGCCCACCACGTGGCGTGCGCGCAGCCCGGCGACGGTCCACAGTCCGTCGCCATCCCGCTCGACGGTGGTGACGTTCTGGCCGAGGAAAAGCTCGGCCCCGCTCGAGCGCAACAGGAAGTCGTCGAATTCGAAGCGGCGGATGAACCAGCCGTGGCAATCGACGGCGCTGCTCTCGCCGCCGTAGCGAACGTGGCAGGTCCGCCATTCCCAACGGGCGCCGGGGTAGCTGGTGGGTGAAAGGCCAAGCTCGTCCCAAATCGGCGTCGACAGCCAGCCCGAGCAAAGCTTCACGCGGGGAAAA
>CAZTTW010001126.1:0-1956 GCA_964616265.1 uncultured Myxococcales bacterium
CCGTGAAGACGACAACGAAAGGTCACATCACGTCGACAAGGGAGAGATCATGCACACAACCGTAAGCCCTGCGAAACCCAGAATCTGGACCCCCGGAGACTGGAATGCCTTCTTTGGATTTGGAACGAATATTCTCGTCAACCTGCTGGTTCTGACTGGACTGTTGCGTTTTGTCCTGAAGATGCCCGACCATCTGGTGTTCGGGCGCATCCTGCCCGCGACCGGCCTCATGCTCTGCCTGAGCACGCTCTACTACGCGCGCTTGGCCTACCAGCTGGCAGCCCGCACCGGACGCAAAGACGTGTGCGCCCTGCCCTCGGGAATCAGTGTACCTCACATGTTCGTGGTGACCTTCGTCATCATGCTGCCCATTGCCAGCAAGACGGGCGATCCGGTCAAGGGGTGGGAAGCGGGACTGACGTGGGTCTTTATTCAAAGCTTCGTCTTGATGGCCGGCGGCTTCGTGGCACCCGTCATCCGCAAAATCACGCCACGTGCAGCCCTGCTGGGCACGCTAGCCGGTGTCTCGATTGCCTTCATCTCCATGCGGCCCGCGCTGGAAATGTTCATGACCCCGGTCATCGGCATTGTGTGCTTCGCGGTCATCCTGGTCAGTTGGTTCGGGGGTGTGCGCTACTTCCGCGGCATACCCGCCGGCCTGGTCGCCATCGCCGTGGGAACACTCATTGCCTGGGGATCGAGCGCCCTCGGGTTCGACTACGGCGGAATGAGCCTGGCCAAGCTCAAGGATTCGTTCCAGAACTTTGGCTTCGCGGTGCCCATGCCGGCCGTCGGTCATGTCTTCTCGGGATTTCAATTTCTCGGCGTCATTCTGGTTACCGCGATTCCGTTCGGGATCTACGACCTGGTCGAGGCCATCGACAATGTGGAGAGCGCCGCCGTGGCGGGTGACAGTTTCCCGACCACGCGCGTCCTGACCGCAGACGGCGTTGTAAGTCTGATTGGCTGCTTGATGGGCAATCCGTTCATCAATGCCGTCTACATTGGCCATCCAGGATGGAAGGCCATGGGCGGGCGGATTGGCTACTCGGCCGCGACTGGAATTGCCGTTATTGTACTGTCGTGGTTTGGCATCATCTCTCTCATGGTGTCAGTGATCCCGGTCGTGGCCATCTCGCCCATTCTCCTCTACATTGGCATGCTCATCGGTTCGCAGGCCTTCCAGGAGACGCCCAAGAGCCACGCGCCCGCCATCATCCTCGCCCTCACGCCGCACGTGGCGGCCTGGGGCAAGCTGCAAATCGACAATTCCCTCACGGCAGCGGGAACTAGCGCTGCCGCCGTTGGCATGGACAAGCTTGGACAGGTGGGCGTCCTCTACCACGGCTTGGCCGTGCTAGGCGGTGGTTCCATTCTTGCGGGATTGATCCTGGGCGCCATCGGCGTATTCATCATCGACCGGAATTTCAAAAAGGCGGCGGCATTCTCCTTCGCGGGAGCCACCTTGACTTTCTTCGGCTTCATGCACGGAGAGGCCATCGGGATAGGCGAGACGCCGGTCGTGGCCGTTAGCTACCTTGCCGTGGGCGCTATTCTGCTTGCATGCGCCAAGTTTGCCGTGGCGGCGCCCCAGCAGGTTCTTCATCTCGAGGAATCGGGGGCCGCGAACATCGCGCACAAAGTACTGGTGCCCGCGGAAGCGTCCCTACAGCAAGAAACAGTGGGCTAGATACAAGGTGGCCAACACATACTGCCGAGACTGTCTTTGATCGGACAAGACAATCACGAATTGTCTTCGTAAATTCACAATCACGATCCTACAAGGAGACCCCTTCTGGGGAATGCTCGAATCTGTCTAGGAAAGGTAGTGACTGAAGGCCGGCGCTGGACTAAGACTAGCTTAACGAACCAGCGTCCGGCCTTGGGGAAAGAGGACCCTCGCGAAGGGTGCGTAGCTCAAAAATCGATTGCTCATCGACCGAACATTGAGTGTCC
>CAZTTW010001127.1:0-1953 GCA_964616265.1 uncultured Myxococcales bacterium
AACATGCCGGCAAGCCGCGGACGCAGGCGGTAGCCCAGGCGATAGAGACTGGGCAGCTGCACGACGGCTTGAACCAGGCCTGCGGTGGCCGTGCCGACGCTCCAGACGATCATGCCGGTGCGCTCGGAAAAGTGCACGACCATGAGCAGCACGCCGCACGCGATGCTGGTCACGTTGAACATGGCGGGCGCGTAGGCCGGTGCCAGGTAGCGATGCTGCGCGTTCAGCATGCCCATCCAAACGGCGCTCACGCTGACCAGCGTGAGAATCGGCATCATGATTTGGGCCAAGAAAGCGGCGGTCGCCACCTGCGCGGCGTTGCCACCGAAGCCGCGAGTGATGAGCCAGACCATCTGGTCGGCCCACACGATGCCCGCCAGGCCAATCGCGCCCGTGATGAGCAGAAGCGCGCCGAGCACCAGATTGCCGAGCCGATACGCTCGTTCCTGACCGCCCTTGGCCATCGCGTCCGCAAACGTCGGCACAAAGGCGCTCGACAGAGCACCTTCGGCAAACAAGTCACGCAGCAGGTTCGGAATGCGAAACGCCGCCACGTAGGCATCGGTAAGCGCGCTGACGCCGAAGATGCGTGCGAAAATCGAATCGCGCACCACTCCCAGTACGCGAGACGCAAGTATCGCCACGCTGACGTTGGCGGAAGAACGCAGAGTTGTAGCCACTGGCGTGGACGTTAGCGGGCGTACCCCAGAAGGTCTATTTTTGATGTCCCGCTAAGGGCTCTTCGGTGGGCGGCGCGGGAAGGGCTCGGCGCTACGCGCGGCGGACTGCTTCGGGACCTCGGCGACCAGCCCAAGTTGCTCGCGCAAGTCGAGGTAGTCGCTGCTCACGCTCCAGCGCACGACATCCTTGATGGCGCCTTCCGCGTCGCCTCCCCGCGTCTCGGCCGAGCGGAGGATCTCGCGCACCGCCGAGGGGGTATCGCAGCACAAAAGCAGACCAGCGCGGTCCGCGCTCTGGTTGGCGCCCACCGCCCAGCTCGCAAGGTCGACCCGACCAGGGTCGGCCATGATCTGCTCGATGGCGGCGCTGGCCGACGACAAGGTCGCCGGCTGCACCGCTCGCTGCAAGAACGCAACGTAGCGCTTGACCGCCGCCGGATCCGTCTCTGGCAGCTGGAATTGGGGATGAACCATCTTCACCGCCGCAGCAACAATGACTCGCAGCTCGTCCAGAGACGGTACGGCTTCTGGCGACAGGAGGAACTGATCGGCCCGTAGGCGCGCCAAACGACGCGCCAGGAAGAAGGCCAATTCCTTTTCGGTGCGATTGATCAGATTGCGCCCAAGCAAGAACGACGGCATGACCTGCTGTCCTTCGAGCACGATACGCAGCTCGAGCTCGCAGTCGCTCTCGGGCGAAACATAAAGCGGCGGCAGCGCAATGTTGAACAGATGACAGGCGTAGCTGATCATTTGACCGACGGACGAGCGGTCTGCCGCCAAGTCGACCTTCTGAGCGGGATTGAGCCTGAGCGCGACCGCATCCTTGGCGCGCCCCATGGCCACGCCCGCGCTGACCACCGCCAGCACGTGAGAAACACACCATTCCTGGCGGGGGCTCGCGATGAACCGCTGCCACATGGTTTCGCTGAGCGAGCCACTCGACCGCAACACCGCCGGCGCTGCGGTTCGTTCGTAGAAAGCCTGCTCTTGGGAGATTGCCTGCCCCATCGCTACCAGCGCAGCGCTCGTGCAGTGTAGGCGATCGTACATTTGATGCTTGCCATACATGCGCGCCAAGGCACGAATGTTTTTGGCGATGCTGTCGAAGTCCTGCGAACCTTCGAGCACGGCTTCGCGCGCCTTGACCGCTTCGTTCAGCTTGGCAGCACCCAGCACCTCGTACGAATCCGCCAGGACCTCACGGTAGCGCGGATCCTCTGGCGCCAACTGGACGCACACCTCGTAGGCGGCGATGGCAGCGTCGCGCTCG
>CAZTTW010001128.1:0-1950 GCA_964616265.1 uncultured Myxococcales bacterium
ACGAAAAACCGCGCCGTGAAGCCCACCGATGTGGTACCTGGCTCCGGCAAAAAAGTGTGGTGGCGTTGCCGCGCCGGGCACGAATGGCAAGCCGTCATCGTGCAAAGGACGAAGGTTCGGACGTCGTGCCCCTACTGCGTAGGGTACCGAGTCACCCCCGACCGCACGCTCGCCGTCCTTGCTCCCGCCGTCGCCAAGACCTGGCATCCGACGAAGAACAAGCCGCTCAAACCGTCGGACGTGGCTTCAGGCAGCGGCAAGAAGGTTTGGTGGCGCTGCAAGCGCGGTCACGAGTGGCACGCCCCGATCAACTCCCGAGCCCGCAGAGGCTACGGCTGTCCGATGTGCTCCGGAAGGACATTCAGCCCGGAGCGCTCGCTCGCAATCCTGAATCCCGAGGTAGCTGCAACCTGGCACCCCACCCGAAATGGGCGGCTGCGACCTGACGACGTATCGCCGGGCAGTGGACGGGAAGTCTGGTGGAAATGTCCCGAGGCGCCGGACCACGAGTGGAAAGTGCCGGTGGGCGGACGATGTGTGCACCCCAACTGCCCGTTCTGCGTAAACCTTCGGGTCTCGCGCACCAACGCGCTCGCCACCATGAACAGAGCCGTCGCCCAGGAATGGCATCCGACCAAGAACGGTAAACTGAATCCGTCGAACGTCACTCATAACAGCGGAAAGGTCGTCTGGTGGCAATGCAAGTGGGGCCACGAGTGGCAAGCGGGTATCGGTTACCGCACGAGCCGCGGCGTCGGATGCCCGGGCTGCCGCTTCGACGACCAACTGCAACGCCGCCGGGAGAAAGGCAGACTGCGCCCCGTGGACCGCGCCCTATTGAGTGTCAAGAACGCCGCCAGGCGATAGCCGCCCTCTTCCTGTACGAAGTTCCACTGTACGACTGTCTGTGGAGGCGCCAGTGGTGTACGAGCCAGACAGTCACTTCGTGTGCTGCGAGCAGACACTTATGAGCTCGCATCATCTCTGTTGTGCGAGCAGATTGATAGGGTGCTCGAGTCGTCGATGGACAGTCGCGTGCGCAGGCTTGCGACGGGGGCGCGGCACAGAGTACAAACGCCAACGGGGCGCCGAAGCGCCCCGTTGACTGTCATTGGCTGGTGAGTAGAGCTACTTTGCGAACGTAATGCCGGTGATGCACATGCTGGTAACGGTGACCGCTGCGGCGCCGGAAACGGCCTCGAGGCTGACCTTGTCGATGTTTGCGACGTCCGCTGCCGCGAGGAACCCGGCGGGAGCCGAGGCGTAACAGTCGGTTGCGAACTTCGTGAGCGTCATGGCTGAAGTCGAGTAGGCCAGACAGTACGATGTGCCGTCCGGATCGCCCTTCTTGTGAACTTGGGCGCGAACCGTGCCCGAGGGAACACCAGTGGCTGCGATGGCGATGGTCGAAAACGCTTGTCCCAGAGTTCCCGAGGGATCATTGGCGTTGACGCCGACCACGAGGCCATAGTTGTTGGTGTAGTCGCTCGATGTAGGAGTTGCAGGCAGCGCTGGAATGCTGCCCGAGATGCACAAAGACGTCGCGCTGGCCCAGTTCGGATCAGCTGCGCATGTGGCGGTGGCCGTAATGGCCGCCTTAGTCGGTCCGCAAGTTGGATCGGAAATGGTGTCCAACGAGCCGCCCGCGACCCAACCATAACCAACCATCGCGCCTTGGGCTTGGCCGCTCTTGAACGTCACCGTCGTGCCGGTCGGCGTCGCGCCTGTCGACGACGACGTCGATCCGCCCGCGCCGCTACTCGTGGTGCCGCCGGCACTGGTCGTCGTTCCGCCTGCGCTGCTACTGCCACCCGAGCTGCTGCTGCCGCCCGAGCTGCTGCCTCCCGAGCTGTTGCTGCCTCCCGAGCTGCTGCCTCCCGAGCTTGTGCTGCTGCCGCCCGAGCTGCTGCTGCCGCCCGAGGCGTTGCTTCCACCATTGCTGCTACCACC
>CAZTTW010001129.1:0-1950 GCA_964616265.1 uncultured Myxococcales bacterium
ACGCGCTCGCCGTGCTGGTCGCGGGCCCGCACGTCCCCGATCCCACCACCAACCGGCCACGTTTCCTCAAGGAAGCTCCCGTCAGCGCGCCTGCACCGGTCGGTAGCCGCATGCTCTTCGGCACAGCGATGGATGACGACCATCCCTTGTTGTTGGGAGAGCTTGATAGTGCCCCGGACAAGACCGAGGAGTAAACACCAATGGCAACTGCACAAAAGGCGCTTGCCAAGGACATCCAGCGCTACCACGAGGACGATGTGCAAGCGGCGCACACCGTTCCTGTTGCGGTGACCTTTCGGCTGTACGAAAAGCTAAGCGCATCCGGCGTCGGCAGCTTCAAAGCCAGGGCAAAGAACGCAAAGAACGCGACGGAGCCCTTCTGGATGTACCTCTTCCAAGAATGCTGGGACAAGTCCGTTCGCCTCACCCATGAGATCTACGTCGATGGGCAAGGTTGCTACAAGCACCTGGACTACCACCAGCATCCCGACATCGACGAGCGCCCCGAAGGCATGGAAGCGTGCCGTTCGCTCGTTCTAAGCAGCTCGCACTACCAGAATGGTGTTCGTCGCGCTTACCTCTACCACGTCCTGCTGTCTCCGTTTCAGATGCCACAGTCACGTTTGGATGTCGCGATTCCAGGTGGAAAGATTGCCAAGGGCGATTCGGGAGGGTACTCGCGATTCCTAGACTGGTCGAAAAAGCGCGACCTCAACCGGATCTGTTTTATTCCCACCGAGGAAAAGCGGGGTGCCGCGCGTTGCCTCTGGGCACCATGGATGAAGGCCTGGGCCATGGCTGACTGCTGCGGCGAGGCTCTCTACAACTATCAGAAGGCCGTGCTCGACCAAGCAGAGCGCATCCAGGTTGCGAGCTATGCCCTCAGTCTTTCGGGTGTCGCCAAGCTGGAAGACCTGGTCAGCATGGAGAACATCAAGGCCCTGCTCAACGATCAGTCGAGAACGATCAAACAACTCGGTCAGGCGAGCGAGCCGGTTGGTGCGTATGTCCTGGAAGCTCCTTTCGCTGAGATGCTGGCCGATGTTGAGGCCGACGGCACCGAGAACGCGATGGTTGTCACGCTGCCGTACCTTTCGGACGTCTTTCGTGTGCTTCCTCCCGACGTTCTCGCGAAGCTTGTGAATCCGCGTTACTTCGACTTCAAGTTTTCGTTCAACTCGTTGGATGCCTTCAAAGTCGTTCGGCGCTCTGCCAAGGCCCTGTGGGAGGTCAACCTGATGTTCGCCAAGGCGCTGGCGGCCGAAAAGGTTCCGCCCGCGACCTTGTCGCGCTTCGTGGACGGCGCGAAGTGGTGGTCGAAGAAGATCTTCGGCCGCGAAATCAGGTGGGAGAACGGTCGCTTCAATTCGCAAGACCTTGCGGCCATGAAAAAGGTCGCCACCCGGGCTCCCTTCTATTTGAGCTTCGTGCTGGGGCTGGACGTCTACAACGCATTCGTCGCAGTGAAGAAGCTGCGTTCGCCTTCGAGCACGTCTCGCGACGCCATTGCGGCGGTGGGCGCGATTTCGTCGGCGCTTTCAGGGGTGGCGAAAGTGGCGGAATCCATGGTGACCGATCCGGAGCGGCTGAGGACCGTCAGGGAAGCCGCGGCGCAGGGACTCACGAAGCTCGAACCGGCCGAAGAAGCACTTCTGCGATCATGGGGCAGCAGCATGGCTGCGCAAAAGCTGGGAGCATCGGCGAGGAATACCTTGTTTCGGGGCATGATGGGGTCTATCGGAGGAGTCGCGGATGCTCTTACCGCGACGGAGGATCTTGAGAAGGCATTCACTGCTGGAGACACGGGCGCAGCAGTGTTTTTTGGATTGATCATGCTCGGCGGCTTCGCTTTGGCTTTCACTCCTCTTGGGGGCCCTATCTGGCTGGCAGCGTTGGGGCAGTCTCTCGAACTCGCGGGCCTGATTGGCAGTGGCTATCTCCAGCACAGCG
>CAZTTW010001130.1:0-1945 GCA_964616265.1 uncultured Myxococcales bacterium
GCCCCGCTGTTGGTAGAAGCAGATTCCGAGCATTCTGCTACCGGAGCACCAGTCTCGGCTTGAAGGGTGTCAACACCGCCATCTCCCGAACCGGGAGAAGATCCATCGACCGAGTTCTGGCAAGACCCCGTGTGTAGGTAGGGCTGGTCACTGATACCGCAGCGCCCTGTGAGGGTGGTCAGGCCGTCGCAGGCGCAGAAGTAGTCGAGGGCGAGACATGCGTCTTGCGGCAGGTCACCGCAAATCGCCTTGGCCTGGGTACCGCACCCCGGACTGTCGTAGAAGACGTTGGGCATCCTGCACGACAGGCCGTCATCGCTGGAGTCCGCCGACCCGCTGTCCAGCCCGAGGCTGTCTTTCGATGCGCCGCAGGCCGAGAGGCAAACCGCCGAAGCGAGCAAGACCAGGATCAAAATGTCGCTCTCGGTGCTCCTCTTTGTCGCAATTCTCGCGGTTTCCAGCATGAGAAGGGGCATGGAGCAACTCGCGTGCCGATCCCCTCTCCCCGGCGTTCGAGACGGCGCCCCCATTGTTCACGCAGTCGTTCTGGACCGTTGTGATCGTTTGGGAAGTGGAGATATTGGTCCAGACCTCAACGCAAGTCTGGCTAGGTCCGGTGCCTGCCGTGCACGCAGTGGTCGTGCTGCTTGCCATGAATGGCACCACATCCCTCGACCAGCAGGGGAACGAGAAGACCTACGACACGACAAAGAGGCTTCATGGTGCCTCCAAGGTTGGCCATTTCGAGCGCGCAATCGCGGCCATTTCTGCACGGCGCCTGTACGATGTTGGAGGAGCCGATACTGAGCATCCGTCAAGAAAAGCACTTGCACCGTGAACACACCGGAGCTTGGTCCCGAAAATTGAAGGCTCAAGGAGGCGCGCTTCAAGGTCAAAATCCGAAGGCGGATTCGCTGGGCTGCTACGGCTCCACCGCTACCCTTCCCTTCAAATCCTTCACCCCTGTGCGGTCATCAGGAATATCTTGAATGGCAGCAAGGTCCCATCGGCGATGGGCTTCTCCAGGTCATAGGCGTCGCGAAACTCGATGTCTGAGAAGCCAGCGGCGACAAGAATTCCGGCCAGCTCCTTGCGGTCGAAACCATCGTGCATCACATCGGTGTGGTCGGAGTGGAACAAGCCGCCCTCCGGATCAAGATCCGCGATGGCCAGCTGACCACCTCGCCGCAACGCTGTCTTGAAGGCACGGGCAAGACCGAGGGTGTCGCGCACGTGGTGCAAGGCCATGGAGCTGACGATCATGTCCACGGCCGGCAGCTTCGGCATCGTCTCGCTGGGCATGCCTTGAACCAACTCGACGTTGGTGATGCGGTTCCGCGAGATCTTGTCCCCAAGCGCCCGCAGCATGCCCGCCGATGTGTCAAAGGCGAAAACCTTGCGAACATGAGGCTGGAGCCTCAGCGCGATGAGCCCCGTGCCAGTGCCGAAGTCGAGGAGATCTCGATCCGAGCCGAGCCGCACAGACCGAGACATCGCCTCCGCGATGGCTACGGCCATCTTCACGCGCGGCTCTTGCTGATCCCATTGGCTTGCCTCTTGGTCGAATCGGTTGTTCATGACCAAGGGTCTACTCTGCGATTCGTGCACGGCGCAATCGCCATCACCGTGAACGATTTCTTCGTCATCGCCACCGTCGTGGTCGTCGCCGGCGGCGTCGCGAGCGGAGCCGCCGCGGCCGAGGCCGTCTGCTCGGCAGTCGTCGAGCCAATGGCGACCAGCGATCCGGAATCACGAATGCTGACTTCGAACAACGCAGCGCCGCTTGGGAGGGTGTAGATTATTTGGGGAGGAGTGTAATGGCCCAGGAGATCTGCTTAGACAATGAGTTCATCACCATCTGGTATCACGCGGACAAAGGAATCGTGCATCACCAATGGCACAAGTTTCTTCAAGGTGCAAAGCTGCGAGAGGCGTTCCTGACGGG
>CAZTTW010001131.1:0-1941 GCA_964616265.1 uncultured Myxococcales bacterium
CCAGCTACGGCATGACCGACACCATGGGCCGCATGCACAGCGACGCCCAGTTCGCGGGTTCGTCCTCAGTGCCAGCGCACGTCGAGATGATGGGCTTCCTGGGCATGGGCAACAACCCCATGGTCGGCGCGTCCGTTGCGGTCGCAGTAGCGCTGGAGCAGGCGCAGAAGTAGCTCGCTCGTCAATGTGAACAAGCCGGCGGTTCTCGAAAGAAGCCGCCGGTTTATTTTTTTCGAAGGCTCTCGTCAGCCCGCCTCGGTGCTGGCCGCCGATAGCGCCTCGACGTCGAGAAAATCTTGCGGACGGCCGCTCGCGCGCTTGATCACGATCAGGTCCTCCCTGCTGATGACGGAAACCGAGACGCCGTCCCAGCTCGCACGCACGCGCCGGGCGAGGCATGCGGAGAAATCTCCGGCAGGAAGCCCTTTGAAGACGTCAATCCGCAGCGGCGGTTCACCCATCCAAAGGACATCCTCGTCGAATGCCGACTCGAGCTGCGCGAGCATCGCAGCGGGCGCACCAAAATCTTCGAGCGCGGCCCGAACGCGCGCCAGGTTTGCCGGCGAATTCCCGACCCACAGGTCGATGTCGTTCGTGAACCGTGGCCGCGCGTGAAATCCCACGGCGTAGCCACCCACGACGAGATAGTCAACGTCGTGCGCGGCGAATGCCACCAATAGATCTTTGAAGTCCGGGTGCAGGGACATGTCCTTTGATGATCTCCGATTCGTCGGCCATGGCACGGATGGCAGCGAACTTCGTGCTCGAGCTCGCCGCTCGCCAGAACGCTAGCTCCGCGGCCAAGGCCCCACCCTTCGGGGTGACGCCGCAGGTCCACTGCATGCGGCGTTGTCTGGCTTCATCGCGCGCGTCCATCCCCGAAGAATACCACGTCACCTTCCCATCGCTCCGACCTCGCTGTGCTTGGCCCTCAATTATTTGTAAGGGCACAAACAATCGAGACATCGACTGTTTGTAATGAAACACACAATCGAGACATCCGCATCTGGGGAGCGTGTGTTCTGTCACGAAAGATCCCCTCCGCGAGCATTGAATCGCGGCGCGCGCGCTCTGACTGAATAAGACTTCCTCCACCGACGTCCACCTGACGTCCTCTGAAAAGCCAAAGGAGTAATCACGATGAAGCGAACGATGTACTTGCTTGCTCTGGCGCTCTTGTTAGCGCCCTTATCCATGGTCGGCTGCGGTAGTGATAGCGGAACGCCCCCGACGGCTGATGCCGGCGGAACCGGTGGCCATCTCGATGGTGGTGGCGGCACAGCAGGCAACGATGGCGGTACCTCTTCGGACACGGGAGCGGTAGACGTCGCCCAGGATGCGCCAGCACCGCTCGACACCCAAGCCGTCGATGGTCCGAAAGTCGATACAGGAACACACGTCGATTCGACCAGCGTGGATACGACTATCGCAGTCGACGTCGGAGCCCCGCTTGACGTCGCTGCGCCCGTGGATGCCAGCACGGCCGATCATCCGGCGGTAATCGACTCCGCAGCGATCGACTAACGGCAGCCCTTCGCCAACTGTGAGGAAGGGCCCCGTGAAAAGCGGGGCCCTTGGAGACGTTACCGGCATAGCCTCGCCAAGAGCACAGTTGCCCGTGCTATCCAGCGCCTCAGAACCAGCCGCCAAGTCCGAAGGTAGTCTGGCTCCAGGCCTGGACGGTGCTGTATTGTTGATTCCATCCAGTGGTGGCGTTGAGCAACCATGCAACTTCCACGAACAGATGTCGCGTGACATGGAATACGAGCGGCAGGCGTAGACCTGCATCAATCGAGTGCGAGCTGAGAGTTTCTTTGCTGCCGTTGCCTGCGTAGTCGGACACGATCTCATCCATCCTGCCGTACGATCCTCCGAGCCTGACTTTGGGCCAGAAAGACAACCAAGAGGAGAGCGGGCGTTGCCAGCCGGCCACTAGATGCA
>CAZTTW010001132.1:0-1940 GCA_964616265.1 uncultured Myxococcales bacterium
CACGGGTACGGACGGCACCGTCATCGTGGCCATCAACAAGAGCACGTCGGCAGTGAGCATGCCGATCGCTATTGCCGGCGGTACCGCGCCAGCCTCGTGCACGCCGTACGTGACGTCGGCGACCGACAGTCTCAAGGCGGGAACTCCGGTTACTGTCACGGGGGGGACTCTCACGGCGTCTCTCGCTGCTACGACGGTCACGACGTTCGTCTGCAAGTAGCGTCGCAGCCGCTCCCAATTCACAGCGGCCGCGAGATCTGAAGGGATTCTGTGGCCGTTATGCTTTGTTTGCTTGGAGGCACGGCCACTGTTCTGGTGTGGCTCTCTGTAGTAGGTGATGCGCTATTCGCCTCCCATCACTACGGGGATTACTGACAATGGTAGAAGTACCATGGATCGCCGAGGGCGGTGCACACGAGTGGCGGAGTGCATGCGCTGGCCAATGGATCACACACCAGGGAGTAGTTGTTGTCCGGTGGTGTCGCGTAGCACTTCGACTCTGTAAATCCCCTTATGGTAGTGAACCAGCATTGTTGGCCAGAAGGGCAGTCATTGGGGCCATCACAATAGATCACAAAACTAGTCGTCGCCCCGCAAGTGCCATCGTAGACGTTGCAACCATCTGCTGCCAAACATCGCGGGGTGTGGGTGGGGGTACAGGAAACATATCCCGGTAGTCCAATCGTTCCATCCGTCCGGCAGTTTCCGTTGATGCATCCCTGATCGCACGTTTCTACCGACGCGGTTCCGCCGCCGCCCGATGTACAGGTCTTCCTTTGCGTGACAGTACTGCAGATGGATACACCCGGCTTGAAAGCACTGTTGGCATCGTCGCAGTCATCGGCATTGCTCACGTATCCTGCCGTCCCGGGACATACCTGGGCAGACTGGGCGGGATTGCCGTAGCCGTCACCGTCGTAGTCCCTATATTGGGTCGTAGGGCCAGTGTACCCAGTGCACGGCCCCCACGCGGTCGTTGCTTTGTCCGAGCTGGCCGCACAAGTCTGACTTCCCGCTGTGCACGCGCTCGCCGGCTGGCATGACTGAGTCTTGCCGGCACTGCAAACACAGTAACTCGTCTCTTGGCTGTCCGGCGTTCCATTGCAGTCGTTGTCCGCGGACGATGTGCAGTCGCGTGTGCCGGGCCCTACGGCGCCGCTGCAGGCACCCCAGCTACTCGTTGTCTTGTCGGCGCTGGCCGCGCAGGTCTGGCTGCCTGCCTTGCAGATTCCGGTTCCGTCGTAGCCGGGGTGCTCTTGGCATGGGCGAGCCTGGCCGACGGAGCACGTGCAGAAGGTCGTCTCTTGTTTGTCAGGCGTGCCGTTGCAATCGTTGTCCAGGGCGGAGGTACAGTCTCGTGGCTTCGGCTGGCAGGTCGTGCCGCATGTTCCCGAAATGCCGCCAGTGGTAGGCACTCCGCCGGTGGACACGGTCCCGCCGCTCGATACCACGCCGCCGGTCGTTGAAACGCCGGCGGAGCCGGTCACGCCACCGCTCCCGGGCGTGCCTCCGGTAGAGCCGGGCCCGCCGCCTGCCCCGCCGGTTACGAGCAGAGGGACATCCGTTTCAGATAGAAGGTCGGCAGAAGCATCGGGAGTTGCATCGACGTCTGATCCAGACGGAGCCCCGTCGAGGCGCGCTCCTACCTCATCCGGCCCGACCGATTGGCTATCAGCTCCGGCAGAATCGACCGCCGCAACCGGCCCTGCTTCGGTTGATCGCGCATCGGTCGAACTCGAACCGCTCACGCACATTCCGCCAGCGCAGACAAAGTTGTTCGGGCAATGGTCGGAGCTGGTGCATTTGACCTTCGTGCCATCAATGCCGTGGAAGCAGGCCGTGGCGTTCAGGCAGACGATCAAGAAGACAAACCACGTTTTCATCAGAAGCCTCCCTGCAAAAGAACGCCAGCCTGGCCGGGACCGACCGTCGGCACGAGC
>CAZTTW010001133.1:0-1935 GCA_964616265.1 uncultured Myxococcales bacterium
GGGCCATGGTAGACTGGCCCTGCTTTGCAAGTCGACCTCAAGAAAATTTTCACATTCGAATCCGCCCACCATTTGCCTCGCGTGCCGGTAGGGCACAAATGCTCACGCGTTCATGGCCATAGCTATCGCGTCGAGATCGCGCTGCGCGGCCCCGTGAATCCCGAGACCGGATGGGTCGTCGACTTTTCTGTCATCGACGACGCCTGGCTGCCGCTGTTCCGGCAATTCGATCACCACATGCTGAACGAGATCGCCGGTCTCGATAATCCGACGTGCGAGAATTTGTGCGGATTCATCTGGCAGGCCTTGAAGGACAAGGTGCCCCATCTTTCGGCGGTGACAGTCTGGGAGACGGCAGACTCGTGCTGCACGTACCAGGGCGGCTGATTTCGGCGGGCAAGGGAAGGAAGACGTGAAGACGTTGCGTTGCCTCACGCTGAACCTGTGGGGGGCCGAGCCGCCCCTTGCCCAGAGGATGGCGGTGGTGGAGCAGGGGCTGCGTGACTACGCGCCGGATGTTGTCGGCCTGCAAGAGGTTCGGGAGATACCGGGACAGTTGCGGAACCAGGCCGCGACTTTGGCGCAGGCCCTGGGCTTCCAGCATGTCTTCGCCGCGGCAACACCTTTCGGCGGTGGCAATGAAGGCCTGGCAATCCTGTCCCGCTTTCCGATTGCCGAGCATGAAGTGCTCGAGTTGCCGCATGCCGAGCCGAACGAGAGGCGCATTCTCCTTTCCGCGCGCATCGAGAATGGCTCTGGCGGAGCTTGGATCAACACGACTCATCTCAATTACCGCCTGATCCATGGACTACAGCGGGAGGATCAGGTGCGCGCGATTGAAGGACGGCTGTCGGTTCGCACCAGCGATGCGCCGCAGATTCTGATGGGTGATTTCAACGCGCGGCCCGATGCGGACGAGATTCGTTTTCTTCGGGGACTGACGACGCTCGATGGCCGGCGAGCCTATTTTCAGGACGCCTGGCAGCGTCTGCATCCCGACGAAATCGGATGGACTTGGGCGCGCGCCAATCCGTACACGGCGAAGCTGGCGTTTCTAGAACCAGATCGGCGTTTGGATTACATCTTCGTGACGCCCCAGCGGGGCGACGGCCGTGGCACCGTTCATTCGTGTCGAATTGTCTTCGACAAGCCGAGCGCTGATTCCGTCTTTGCCTCGGATCACTTTGGCTTGCTGGCCGAGATTCAAATGGAGCGCAATTGATGTTCAGGCTCGCACAAGTCAGTGATCCGCACTTTCAGAGCTTCCACCACGTGAAGCTGCGCGAGCTATTCAGCAAGCGAGCACTCGGCGGTCTAAATCTTTTGTTGCGGCGACGGCGCAAGCACAACATGGCGTTGCTCCAGGCGCTGCTCGAAGACTTGCCGGCTCGATCCATCGATCACTTGGCGATGACCGGCGATCTGTGCAATATCGCGCTCGAGTCCGAATGGACGGCGGCACTTCGCTGGATCGAGGCTGCGCCGCTTCCTGCCGATCGCGTGACGGTGATTCCTGGCAATCACGATGCCTACGTCGCCGAAGTGGTCGACAAGGGCACGTTCGATCGCATGTTCGGCAACTATCAGACGGCCGAATTGCGTGTCGATGCTGCTGTCTATCCGTTCGTTCGGCTGCGCGGCGACGTGGCGCTGATTTGCGCCAGCACAGGAGTGCCTACTGGAGATTTTGGCGCTTGGGGCAGAGTGGGGCACGATCAGTTGGCGAGACTCGAATCGTTGTTGAGCACGCCCGAGGTCAAGAGCCGGCGGCGTGTCTTGCTGATTCATCACCCGCCGCTCGTCAATCGCCCGGGCGAGGATCGCAATTTGCGCGACCGGACCGAGCTGCAAGCGCTTCTGGCGCGGGTGGGCGTCGACTTGGTTCTGCACGGGCATGACCACCGCGACTACTTCAATGAATTGCCCGGCCCGAAG
>CAZTTW010001134.1:0-1931 GCA_964616265.1 uncultured Myxococcales bacterium
GTACGAGGCACGTTCGCCCATCCATGCCACCGAGCGGCTGCGCTGCCCCGTGATATTCTTCCAAGGACTGGAAGACCGCGTGGTGCCGCCAGCGCAAGCCGAAAACATGGTGGCAGCGCTTCGTCGCCGGGGAATCGAAGCGCCGCTCATCACGTTTCCGGGGGAGCAGCACGGTTTTCGCATCAAAGAAAACATCAGCCGCGCCCTGGACACCGAGCTCGCGTTCTATCGGCAGATTTTCCGCATTCGAAGCAACTTCCCAATCGCCAGAACGTAGATCGCCGCGACGGCAAGCAGGTTCGACCAGGCCAAATACCCATGTCGATAGAAGTCGTCTGGCTGCCGGAAACTCAGAAAGAAGCACAGGTTCGATAGAACGGCCGATGGCAGAAGCAGAAACGCCATCACCGCGTTCCTGATTCTTGGCGATTTCGTACTTGCCATCGCGCTTCCGAACACGAAGGTCTGAACCAGGGGCAAGTAGACGAAGTAGTGGACCCACGCGGTTCCGACGAGGAACGGGAGCATGGTGAAGAGCAGCGCTGCCGCCCAGTAGATTTCGTCCTTTGCGCGCGCACGAACAAGCAAATGGAGAAGGATCGCATTGCAGCCCGCCAGGATGAATCCCGTGAAATGCAGAAGCTGGTACAGGATTCCGTCAGGCGCCAAAGTCCCCGTCAGCAAGATCGAGGCGGCATTCGCCAAGTTGTTGGAGTAGGGGCTGAAGGCGGTGAAGCGGCCGAGTTGATCGAGAAGGATTTCGAGCACCCGGTAATACGTCGTCGTTCCATCGATTCCGAGAAAGGCGGCGGGCAGAAGGAACGTGAGCACCAGACTGGCAGCGGTGAACGCCACCAGAGCGTGCCTGTCGCGCTTGATGAGAAAGTAGATGGCAAAGAGCGCTGGATAGACCTTCACGGATACGGCGACGGCCAGCACGCTTGCCGCCACGTAGCGGTGATTCTTCTGATAGGCGAAGAGCGCAACAAAGGCGAGGAGCGATGCGAGCACGCTGACCTGGCCCCAAACGAAATTGTGCAGGAGAGGCAGCGAACCGGCGAAGAGCAAGCTGTGGACGACGGTCGTTCGACTCGATTGCGAGAACAGGTCGGCTTGCGGCACAAGGAAGAGTCCCGCCACGAACGCAAGCCCGAGGACGACCCAAAGCGCGAGCGCGACGTTGTAGGGAAGCGCGCCGAACGCGCCCATCCACAGTGCGAAAGGCGCCGGGTAGTAGAAGCCAGGCACGGGCCGGGCCGTCGCGAGAATTCGCTGTCCCTGCGGGTAGTAGTGATTGGCGAAATCGCAGAAGAGGATGGGGCTTCGGTCGACGGCGACACACGTGCTGGCGGTGCCGACCGGCTGGATAGCGACGCTGACGTCGGCCAAACTGTGCCATTTCCAAGCGTAGATCAGGACGACAACCACAACGATGGCAAATCCCGCCATCGTCCGTGTCTGGCGAGACACGCACTTCCGCGGCGTGGGGATAGGCGTCCGCATGCCACGGTCTTGGGTCGGATCCCTCGTCGAGGCCAATCCTTCCCCGGAGGCCTATTCGGGGTCTGGACCGCCAGCCTGACGCATCCGTGCGATGACACTCTCTTCCATGAGATCTTCCATCGTCTGTCCGCCGTAGCGAGCAGCGATGCGGTCATCGTATTCGTCGGCGACGAAGGCGAAGTCGCGAATCGTTTCCTTGAATTCGCCAGAGTCGCCGAGATCGCGGTCGAGCAGCGTGTGGCAGAGCACGATGGCCTGGCCTTCGGGCACGAAGGCGAACGCGCCAAAGCGCAAGACGGCGTTGAGCTGCAGGAGCTCCACCGCGAGCATGCATTCCATGCTCACGCCCTTCACCAGCTGCGCAACCAGCCGAATGAGCGCCCGATCCTTCCAAGGGTGAACCTTGATCATGATCATCGAGGAGCCCT
>CAZTTW010001135.1:0-1928 GCA_964616265.1 uncultured Myxococcales bacterium
ACGGTCGCTCGTAGACCGTCTGCCCGATGAACGGCGCGAGCAATTGCTTGGCGGCACCGCCAACGCCGAATCAGCCGCGAAACAGGTTCGCGCGCTCGGGCACCTTTATGGGAAATACCAACAGTACGATGGCGTCTACTGTACCAGCGCGGCGCTGTGTGCGTTGACCAAGGCCGATGCCAGCGAGCGCGCATTTTATGAGACGACCGCGCCCAAGACGTTGACGCTCGCAACATCGGTACTCACCGAGAAGTCGTGGCAGGGGCAGCTGTGCTCGTCCCGCGAGCACCATCTGATTGGACAGGTGATGGCGGCGGTTGCGCCGGGGGTGATTGCGGCGCGTGCGCGTGAAGCATCGACCTACGGGCTCGAACCGCAATACCGGGCCGCGCTCGACAACGACTCGTCATTCGTATCGCGGCTGCTGGTTTACGTCAGCCAGTTCATCGGACTGCCACTGCCGGCGGCCTTCGTTCCTCCGCAGACGACGGGCGAGATCGACCTAGTCGTATTACTCGAGGAAGGAAGGCCCCTGCCCGCGCTCGTGCTTGGGCGCGATCTGGTCGCTGGTCGCACGCGCCATGAGCTGGCTTTCTTGCTGACCAAGAAATTGGTCGGGCTGCGCGCGGATCACTTCTTGCTGTGGCCGCAGCTCGTCCCCAGCCTTGCCGAGCTCGAGGCGGTTTTCGCGGCTGCCGTCAAGCTGGTGAGGCCGCGATTCGAGCTGCCGGGAGCGGACGAGCTTGCGGTTCGGAAGTACATCGCCTTCTTGAGAAAGATATTGCCGCCGCCGCAGATCGAGCTTTTGGCTGCCACCGTCGAGCCACTCGCGATCAGCCATGGTCGCATCGACCTAGCGGCCTGGGCGGCGGAGTCGGACACCATTGCCAACCGCGCCGGTCTTCTCGTGTGCGGCGACGTGGTGGCGTCTGCTCGCGAGATTGTCCGCGAAGCACGAGCGCACCACAATCGGCCCGAAGACGCGATCATGAGCCTCGTTCGCTTTTCGGTGTCGTCGGACTATCTGGAACTGCGCGAGCGCCTGGGGCTGGCCATGGCCGTCGCCGATTCCGCGCCCCCTCCTGTGGCGCATTCGTTCGCCGAGCTGGGCGGCTTGTTCGAGCGCGATCACGAGCGCCGCTAGAACGGCGTCGTGCTCCGCCGCCCTATGACGCCGCCAAATTCGTGCTCGACCGAGCACGAACAGACCCTTTTCATCCCACGCACCGCCCCTTTACACTAGAGGAGAGGGCGGTGCCGGGCCGCTTTCTGCCGTCCGATCGAAAATTCAGCAGGAGGAAACCATGCCGCGTGTCTTTGGGCTCCGTCTCGCCGCAGCTTCCGTGGCACTTGCCACTTGCGCGGCGCCCATTCTCTGGTCGTCGGATGCTGTCGCCCAGACACGTTACACGGCCAGCTGGACGTCGCTCGACACCCACAATCCGGCGCCTGAATGGTTCCAGGATGCGAAGTTCGGTATCTATTACCACTGGGGTGCGTGGTGCGTAGCCGCCTACGGTTCGGAATGGTACCCGCGCAACATGTACAACAAGGGATCTGGCGAATACAACAATCAGATGTCGAAGTACGGCGATCCCTTTGGCGATTGGCCGTACGACAAATTCCTCACCGGCGGCAAGGACAAGTCGGGCAACCCGGTGCAATTTGCGCCGAAGCTCAAGTCAGACGGAGGGGCCTGGGATCCGGACGCGTGGGCGCAGATGTTCGCCGACGCCGGCGCCAAGTATGCCGGACCGGTGGCCGAGCATCACGACGGTTTCTCGATGTGGGACAGCAAGGTCAACGAGTGGAACGCCGTCGCCATGGGGCCCAAGCTCAACTTGGCCAAGCTGCACGTGGAGGCCATTCGCAAGAAGGGCCTCAAAATCATCATGTCGGAGCACACCGCCTACAATTTTACGGGTTAC
>CAZTTW010001136.1:0-1927 GCA_964616265.1 uncultured Myxococcales bacterium
CAGTCGATGCCGGACGCCAGCCCGACCAAGTGGCACCTCGCGCACACGAGCTGGTTCTTCGAAACCTTCGTGCTGTCCTCGGACGCGGCCGTCGACTACAGGTCGCCCGATCCACGCTATCGGACGCTCTTCAATTCCTACTACGACGCCGTCGGCGAAAGGTTCGACCGCTCCCGCCGCGGGACGTTGTCACGACCGTCGCTGGCGGAAGTTCGTACCTACCGCCGACAGGTCGACGATGCGGTGATCCGCCTGCTTCAGGAGGAGAGCGCCTCGCCGACGGTCCTGACCACGATTGAGCTCGGGCTTCATCACGAACAGCAGCACCAGGAGCTGCTCCTGACGGACATCAAACACGTCCTGGGCAGCAATCCGCTTCAGCCGGCGTATAGCGCCCTTCCGGCCACCGTCGCCGCCCGCGGGCCAGACGGCGATGTGGAGCCTCGGGCGACGCAGTTTCGAACCTTCGCAGGCGGTGTCGTCTGGATTGGCCACGAGGAGCCCGGTTTCGCTTTCGACAACGAAGGGCCCCGACACAAAGCTTTCTTGCGATCGTTCGCACTGGCCGATTGGCTCGTCACGTGCGGCGATTACCTCGCTTTCATGCGCGACGGAGGGTATCGGCGCCCAGAGCTCTGGCTCTCGGACGGTTGGCAGTTGTGTCAGCGGGAACAGTGGCGGGCGCCGCTTTACTGGCAGCCGCGCCAAGACGGTGACGAGAATCGAGCGTGGGCGACCTATACGCTGTCCGGCACGCGCCCCGTCGATCCGCTCGAGCCGGTCGTCCACGTGAGCTACTTCGAGGCAGACGCGTACGCACGTTGGGCGGGTGCCCGGCTTCCCACCGAGGAAGAGTGGGAGCACGTCGCGGCCGACGAACCCGTGCTCGGAAATTTCGTCGAGAGCCGGCGTTACCACCCGGCCGCCCGGAGTAGTGGCTTTTTCGGCGACGCGTGGATCTGGACCCAGAGCCCCTACGTTGCCTATCCCGGTTATCGAGCGCCTGCCGGCGCCATCGGCGAGTACAACGGAAAATTCATGTGCAACCAAATGGTGCTCCGAGGAGGATCGTGTTTTACGCCGGCCAGTCACATGCGGCCGAGCTATCGCAACTTCTTTCCGCCGACAGCCCGGTGGCAGGCCAGCGGGATTCGGCTGGCGCGTGACGCGTGACCATCGCGAGCGCCTCGGCCTGGAGCAGTCAACGTCTCGCCCCGGCGGTTCGTTCGGTCGACGCCGACCTCGTGCGCGCGGTGGCCGATGCCGTGCGTGAGGGCCTGCTGCGGCCCCGCATGCGCCTTCCGCCCTGGCTGCTCTACGATGCCCAGGGTTCGGCGTTGTTCGAGGACATCACCGAGCTGTCCGAGTACTACCTGACCCGTACAGAGCGAGAGATTCTGGCCAGCCACGCCGGCGAGATCATCGAAGCGGCCGGGGCGCCCCCGACGGTCATCGAGCTGGGTGCGGGCACGGCTTCGAAAACCCAGCTGCTGCTTGCGGCGCTGCTCGACCGCAGGGCGCGTGTCACCTTCATGCCGGTCGACGTGTCGGCGGCAGCACTGTCCCTGGCGCAATACCAGCTGTCGCACTTCCGGCGGCTGAGCGTACGACCGGTGCTGGCCCGGTATCCCGAGGAGCTGGGCTTTCTCGATGCACCTTCCGGACGGCGATTGCTGCTGTTTCTGGGATCGAACATCGGAAACTATGATCCTCCGTCGGCGCGGACGCTGTTGCGCGCGGTTCGACGTCATCTGCGGCCGGACGACGCGTTCCTCATCGGCACGGATCTACGCAAGGCAGTTTCGATCTTGGTGCCTGCCTACGACGACGCCCAAGGGGTGACCGCCCGGTTCAACAAGAATGTGCTCGTACGCATCAACCGCGAGGTCGGCGCCGCATTCGATGTCGAGCACTTCGAGCACGTCGT
>CAZTTW010001137.1:0-1923 GCA_964616265.1 uncultured Myxococcales bacterium
CGTCCGGCGCGCAGCTCGGCTTCCGCGCTGGCCGGGTCGAGCGGTTTCACCTGCAGCTTGGCATCGACGAGGATTTGCTGTAGGTCGGCGGTGATGCCGGGCAGGGCACCGACGACGGTCGGCTCGGGGCCGCGCACGCGGAAGGCAATGCCGAGGGCGATGGAAAGCAGCACCGGAAAGCCGAAGGCCCAGAATAGGACACCGGGCTCGCGGCCGATCTCGCGCAGCCGCATGAGCGTGAGTTGAATGACGGGATTGGGACGTTTGCTCGGCTCAGCCATCGCGCAGATGCCTTCCTGTGAGCGCCACGAAGACGTCCTCGAGCGACGCTTTGCGGGTGCCGAGGCGGCCAAGTGCACAGCCCTTGCCTTCCAGCAGCGCCAACACCGCGGCGACTGCATGCTCGGGCTCGCGCACGGCGAGCGACCACACGCCTTCGGCCGAAAGGTGCGCTTCCTTCACGAACGGCAGCAGGCCTAGCTCGTCGGCGGTCAGAGCCGAGGCGGTGTTCTTGGTATTCTTGGTGTTCTTCTCCAGCTCCAGCTCGATGACGTGATCGCCGGGCAAGGCCGCAATCAGCTCGCTCGGGCTGCCGACCCGCACCAGTTTGCCGTGGTCGACGATGGCCACGCGGTCGCACAGGCGTTCGGCTTCTTCCATATAGTGCGTGGTCAGCACGACGGTCCCGCCGCGCGCTCGGTAGCCGGCGACCAGGCCCCAAACCTGACGGCGCGACTGCGGATCCAGGCCGGTCGTCGGCTCGTCGAGAAAGAGCACTTCCGGCTCGCCCACCAGGGCGCAAGCGATGGCCAGGCGCTGGCGTTGGCCGCCCGACAACTTTCCCACCCACGCTCGTCGCTTTTCTTCCAGCTCGACGTCGGCCAGCAGATCGGCCATCGGCCGGGGCGTGCGATAGAAGCTGCGGAAAAGCGTCAGCAGCTCCTCCACCATCAGCTTTTCCGGCAAGTGGGTCTCTTGCAAGGCGACGCCGACTCGCTCGCGCAGCGCTTGCTCGGCCGTCGCCCACTGCAAGCCCAACAGTTGGATCTCACCCGTGGTCGGTGCCAACAGGCCTTCCAGCATTTCGACGGTGGTGGTCTTTCCGGACCCGTTGGGTCCTAAAAGGCCGAAGCACTCGCCCCGCTCGATGACCAAATCCAATCCATCGACGGCAACCACCGAGGGCGATGGCTTGCGGAAGAGCCCGTGTCTGCCGTCGTAGACTTTGCGGAGACCGCGACAAACGACGGCCGGTGCGAGCTGCTGGTTCAAGGAGGCCTTTCTATAACGTCCGAAAGGCGCATTTGCCAGTCGCGAATCCGCAGAATAGCATTAATTGTTTCCTTAAAGTAACTAACATTGATCATTTGAGTTACTTCCATGTTTATGAAAAGCAAATTCTGAAAGTCTAATGAAACGTAGACTTTTCTAGCATTTTTCAAAGATGCAACCTGCGCGACATGATCAACACAGGCGATACGGCGTGGATCCTGATTTCGACGGGCCTCGTACTGCTGATGATGCCCGGCCTGGCGCTCTTTTACGGAGGCCTGGTGCGCTCGAAGAACGTTCTTTCGACGTTCATGCACAGCTTCGTGGTGCTCGGTCTCATCACCTTGCAGTGGGTGGCTTTCGGCTACTCGCTCTCGTACGGACCTGACCACGGCGGCCTCATCGGCGGCCTATCGTTCGCCTTCATGCGCGGCGTGGATCTGGCGCCGCGGGCGGGCGACACGATTCCGCACATGCTGTTCTTCGCCTACCAGATGATGTTCGCCATCATCACGCCGGCGCTCATCTCGGGCGCCTACGCCGAACGCCTGAAGTTCTCGGCGTACGTGCTCTTCACCTTGCTCTGGGCGACCCTAATTTACGATCCGCTCTGCCACTGGGTCTGGGGCGCGGGCGGTTGGATGGCGAAGA
>CAZTTW010001138.1:0-1916 GCA_964616265.1 uncultured Myxococcales bacterium
CTCGATGCCGATCGCTTTGCCGCGCAGGCCTGGATCGCGCGCCAGCCCGACCTAACCGGACTGCTCTACGACCAACCCTTTTACGTGCCCGGATACATGGGCTTCTCGCATTCTTTCCCGCAGCTCGAAGCCCACTCGCCGCTCCTCTCGAATCCACTCTTCAGTCATTTGCTTCTGCCACGTCACTCGGGCCTTGTAGGCGAAGCCGAGCGCGCCGGCTTCACTCAGGTCTTCAGCGTCGGCAACTACGTTGTGCTTCGCCGAGCAAACGTCCCGAACTGAAAGCCGCTGACACTACAAGCTCGAGAGCGGAAGGCTCTTGAGCACGCTGCTCATCGCAGACAGTGCCGAGACGCGCATCTGTGTGTCACTGAGCCCATAGATGTAGTCGTCCATGAAGATGCTGCGCTTGACCAGCGATTTCGAGTCGGTCCACCACTTGTCGCAATTGTCGGTGGCCGCGACCGTGCCCGCATCGATGAATGGCAGCCGGCCGTGCTCGGCGATGCCGGTGTCGAGCGAGATGTCGAAGGCCATCACGCCGGCAAAGGTCAGATTGGTCGCGTAGGTACCGTCGCCGCCGCTTTCGCAGACGGTGATGGGAAGGGCCAGCATCTTCTTCGGCGCGAAGTAGTTGAAGGCGAGATGGTTGGTCAGTGCTTCCGAGCTCGAGCCGCGCGTACCGATGACGTACTTCCAAGCCAGTTTGGGATTCGCCAGGTCACTGACATCGAAGATCTGGATCTGGATCCCGTTGAAGAAGGCGAAGCTTTCGTGATCGTCGGCCGTAAAGCCAATGGCCAGCACGTGCGTATCGTCAAGCCGCTGCATGTACGTGGAAAAGCCAGGGATCTGCAGCTCGCCCATCTGCTTGGGTTTCGTGGCATCGGTGAGATCGAAGACGAACAATGGATCGGTCTTCTTGAACGTCACCACGTAGCCGCGATTGCCGTCGAAGCGCACCGAGCGGATGTCCTCTTGCGGACCGATTCCGCCCACCTGACCTAGCTGCACCAGCTTGCCGGCCTGCATGCCATAGGTCGTGAGGTAGCTGATGACCGACGGATCGGGTACCCAGCCTTTGGTCGAGGCCACCCGCAGGACGCCGTCGGACTCGTCCATGGAAAATTGATTCAAGATGTGGCCGGTCAGGGTCACGCTCCCTACGTAGCTGGTATCCGCGCCGTTCAAGTTGAACTTGTGCACGAACGAGTCCGCGGCTTGATAGCTGCTGTAGTAATAGGACGTGCTGCCCAAGTAGTCTTGCTCGTAGGTTCGATCGACTGCCATGTAGAGAGCCGTCGGCGACGCATAGATATAGCCAGCGTTGCTGCCAATCACCGTGCGCGTGGGCGGCCCGAGCTTGGTCAGATCGAAGGTGTTGATCGACACGAAGCTGCCCCCCTGCGCACCCTGCGTGACCAGCGCTTGCTGGCAGCTCGACACGACCGAGGCAGTCCCGTCGGGCTTGACCTGCTGGACCCAAGGCAGGAAGTAGTCGTCGCTGGTGGCGTCGATCTTGGCGTTGTTATCCGCGATCCGCTGCGCGTACTTGGCTTGCAGATCGTCGTAGCTCGTGGCTTGCAGCGTGTAGTCGAGCCCCGGAATCTGCGTGGCACCGGTATCGTGTGCCACGGTGTAAACGTACGCACCGACCCGACGTGAATCGACGTAGCCACCGGACAGCTCGTAGCGCATGATTTCGACCGGCGTCGCGGGGGCGGTGACGTCGAAGACCTGAATCAGGGTGTGGCCGCCCTCGCTCGAGAAACGACAGTTGTATCCGTAAGTGCAACCCTGATCCGAGGGATTGGACGTGCCCGCACTTCCGCTCGCGCCCGTCGCCTGCATGCGCGAGTAGACGACCAGCCGATTGTCGGAGAAATAGAGGCGACGTGGTTCGCCGGCCAAACTAA
>CAZTTW010001139.1:0-1912 GCA_964616265.1 uncultured Myxococcales bacterium
ATGCCCAGGCCGCCGATCACGCCGAACTGGCGGAAGCCGCGGAACTGCATGGCGATGAGCGACGCGTACGAGACCGCCGCCGCAAGCGCGGCCGAGAGTGTGCCCACGCGCGTGCCCCACAGGCTGCGCGCCAGTGCCTCGCGCACCTTCTGTCCGGCGCGTCGCTCTTCCATGTAGCGCGCCAGCTGCACGATGCCGAAGTTGATGCCGTTGCCGACGATGATCGAGCCCAGAAAGGCCGTATTGGAATTGAGCACGCGCACGCCGAGCAGGCTGGCCAGCGCAAAGGCGTACACCGTGGCGAGAGCGAGCGGCAAGAGCAGCGCGACCACGCAGGGCCACCAGCGGAAGAAGACCATCAGCGCAAGGCCCACCGCCAACACCACCAGCAGCGACGACAGCGTCAGGTCTTGCACCAGCGCCGAGGTTTCTTCCGCCGAAATCGCCACGTCACCCGTGTAGCCGAGGCGCATGCCCGGCGCGTAGGCCGACGGTCCGCCAAGCGCGGCTACGTCCTTGGCCACCCGGCCCATCAGCTCTTCGGCCAAGTGCGCGCTGGTGGAAAAGCCCCCGGTTTCGATGAGCAGCAGCGAAAGCCCAAGCGCGGGGCTGGTGAAGCGATCGCCCTGCAGTTTTTGCCAGGACGAATCTTGAGCGTACCGTTTCTCGATGTCGGAAAAATCGAGCGACGGCGGTGGATCGTCGTCGTCGATCAGCGTGCCGGCGCGCTGGCCGTATTCGTAGCGGATGCGGTCTTCCGTGCGTTCGCGAACGGTTTGCAGATCGGCCCTATCGATGAGGACAGAGGCGTAGCGCTCAACGAAGGCCCGCTCGGCGGCAAAGCCCACGCGCACGCCACCTACCAAGTTGCTGGGGTACGTGCGCACCCGGACCGTGAGATCGTCGATGAATCGCTGGGCGGCGGCAATGCGCTCGGGGGACGCGTTTTCGCCCACGTCGGCCAGGACGCCCAGGAACTGCAAGCCGGGCATGCGCTGGCGCAGCTCGTTCACGGCGCGCACGCTGGGCGCGTCCGGGGGCAGCAGCTCTTCCATGTCGCTGTGCAGGTTCGCGTACAGGTGTGCCGTTCGCCAGGCGGCGGGAATCGCCAGGAGCAGTGCCACCGTCCAAATCAGCCGACCGCGGCGGAGCAGCCACGCAACGAAAGCGCGACTGGTTTCGCGCGGAGGGCCTGATGGGGAAAGCACTGCCGGCGCACTATACCCATTGAATTTCGCTTGAGCGCGAATTCGTGCGCGAAAGCGCGCCACGCGCAGGCGTCCCGGAATGTCCCGAAGCAACAAGGACAAGGAATTTTTCACGGCCGCGTCCGGGACGTCATCCTGGGAACGCCTTCCGACTGCGGGCGCGCGTCGTAGCGGGTCTGCTCGAACGGGAAGTCCAGTGCCTTGTCCTCGATTCGCACGGCGAGCACGATTTCACGCGCGTCGAGCTGGCGGTCAATCAAGACGACGCCAGCCGCACCCTTGCCAGGCAGAAGCGTGGTCTTACGCAACGCTGTGGCCGACCAGTTGGAACGTGCGAATTCGTAGTTGGCCGCCTCCGCGTTGCCGTCCGCGCTTGCCGACGACACGATCGAACCCGAGACTGCGGCGCCGGTGACGGCAGCGCCCACCCCACGTCCGTTGCCTTTTGCGACGTTGGCCATGCCGGCTGCCAAATCGAGAAAGAGCAGGGCACTCCCCAGGGCTTCGTCGTTGGCGGCGTGGGCTTGGTCTCGCGCGTGCTGGATGTCGAGGTCGAGAAGAAGTTGCTCCGGATTCACTGCTGGATGCGACAGCTGGCATAGGCGGCCTTTGCCGTCCGCGGTTCGCGAACAGACGGCGTAGTAGAAGTGAGACGGAACGACCAGAAACGGCTTGTCCGAAACATTTTGGATTTCTACGCGAAA
>CAZTTW010001140.1:0-1907 GCA_964616265.1 uncultured Myxococcales bacterium
CTACGGAACGGAGTTTCGACAAATCGCCATGACAACCATGCGATGACAAAGATGACAACGACGAGGCCAATGCGCTCGAACGTGGATAGCATGCGATTGGCGAACACTCGGCCGAATACCAGAATCGGCCAATGCCACAGGTACAGCGAATACGAGATCATTCCTACCCAGACCAGAGGCCTCAGAGATAGGATTCTTCCCCCGATGGAGGGACCGCCTTCCCCGGCGGCGATGATGAGCGCCGCGCCCACACAGGGGAGCAATGCCGCTATTCCAGGGAAGGGCGTTGTCTTGCCAAACCAAGTCACGGCGAGGACAAGCAGACCTATCCCCGTGAGCGAAATCACCGACGCCAAGGCGCGAGGGGCCCGCGCCACAACGCGAGACACGGCCGAAAAACTGAGTAACGCTCCGAGTGCAAGTTCCCACGCCCGCGACGGCAACAAGTAGAAGGCTGCGTTCGGATTGCTGCCCACCCAGTGCACGCTCAGGATCAGGGTTCCCACAAGCACGGTCAGCGTGGCCGGAATCTTCCACTTCGATGTTGCCGGCTTACTCAGGACTGCAAGAAAAAGCGGCCAACAGACATAGAACTGTTCTTCGAGCGACAGAGTCCAAGTGTGGAGGAAGGGTGTCTGTTCCGAACTGGGCGCGAAGTAGCCCGACCAGCGAAAGAACAGAATGTTGGATGAGAAGGCCGACGAAGCGACCAGTGTCTCTCCAAAGGCCTTGAGCTCTGTGGGTGGTAGCAGAAGAAAGGCTGCAGCGATGGCAGCTGCAAACATGCCGAACAGAGCCGGGAGGATTCTTCTTACTCGCCGCTGATAGAAAACGAATATCGAGAAGCGATGAGCCCGCAGCTCGCGCTCGATGATTTGGGTTATCAAGTAACCCGATATAACGAAGAAGATGTCGACGCCGATGAATCCCCCGGGGCACGAGAAGCCGGCGTGGAAGAAGATAACCGGCAGAACGGCCAGCGCCCGCAGACCATCGACGTCCGGGCGGTAAAAGTTCTGGGGCGGGTCGGCCGATCTCATCTCATGCGGCTAAAGCGCCGCCCTACAGATTCTTGTACAGCGGGCCGCCTCCGCCCTCCGGCGGAACCCAGTTGATGGCGCCGTAGGGATCTTTGATGTCGCAGGTCTTGCAGTGCACGCAGTTCGAAAAATCGACGCGCAGGCGGAGGAACTTGCCGGTCTCTTCTTCGCGCTCGATGACGTAGACGTTGGCCGGGCAGAATTTTTCGCAGGGGTTGCCGTATTCTTCGGCGCAGCGTTGGCAGTAGCTGGTATCGACCTTCAGGTGGCAGGGCTGCTTTTCTTCGTGGCGCGTGCCCGAGTGGTACACGTCGGTCAGCTTGTCGAAGGCGATGCCTTGGTTGTCGTACTTGAAGGTGCTCTTGGGCGCGCCGCTTGGATAAACCTCGAGCAACTTCTTCGTGTCCTTGTGGTCTTCGTGCAGCGGCAGCTTGTCCAGCGGATAGCGTCCGCCGGTGACAGTCATGAGCCCCGCTTGAAGGCTGCCGCCCACCAGGCCCGCCTTCATCAGCTGCCGGAAATTGCGCGCGGGATACATGTCCTTGACGACGTACGAGTCAGCCACGGCCTTTTCGTACCTTTCGAGCTGCTTGGCCGAGAAATCGTCTTTGAGTAGCGCCTCGAAGATTGTCTCGGCCGCGAGCATGCCGGACTTCATGGCGTAGTGGACGCCCTTGAGCTTGGGCATGGCCACCATGCCGGCGCTGTCGCCACAGATGAGCGCGCCGCCCATCGACAGCTTCGGCATCGAGTAGTAGCCGCCTTCAGGGATCGTCTTCGCGCCGTACGAGACGACCCTGCCGCCTTCGAGCAGCTTGCGCATGAACGGGTGCTGCTTGAACTCGCAGAACTTCTGGTGCGGGTCGA
>CAZTTW010001141.1:0-1905 GCA_964616265.1 uncultured Myxococcales bacterium
CTCAATCGCGACGGCGTTCCCGATATCGTCTTCGGAACCTATTCTCTGCAAACGAACGGCGGCCGCCTCGTCGTCCTCGACAACACCGGCCGCGAGCTCTACGACCTGACGCTGGGAAGCCAGGGCGACGGCGGCGGCAACGGCATCGGCGTCCCGGCCGCGCCGTCGGTGGCTGACCTCGACGGCGACGGGAATCTAGAAATCGTGCTCCTCACGTTCGACCACGGCGTAGACGTCTACACCGTTCCAGGCTCGGGGACCGGATGCCTGCCCTGGCCCACGGGTCGCGGCAACCTGCTACGCAACGGCCAGGGCCCAGCTACCGTGCGCTAGAGTCTAGTGCTCGCCGCAGCCGTGGCAGCTGGAGCAGTCGTGGTCACCGTGGTCACCGTGGCCGCCGTGCATGTCTTTCGCGGTCGCCTCGCGGACACCGACGACTTTCACGTCGAAATTCAGCGTGGCTCCGGCCAGCGGATGGTTGCCATCCACTGTAACCGTGTCCGCATCGGCGGCAACCACGGTCAGCACGCGTGCGCCGTGCGGCCCATGCGAGCGAAAATGCATACCCACTTCGATTTCGCCTTCGGGAAAGTCGTCGCGTGAGAGTTTCTCCACCAAACTCTCATCCCGTGCGCCGTACGCGCCTTCCGGGGCGATGGTCACCTTGATGTGGTCGCCTTCCGACTTGCCGAGAAGCGCCTCTTCCAGGCCGGGCACGATCATGCCCGAGCCCTGCACGTAGGAGAGCGGTTCGCTGTCCTCGCCTGTCTCGGATGAATCAAGCACGCTGCCGCTGGTGTCGGTCAGCGTGTAATGGATCGTAACGACGGTCTTCTCAGCAATTTGCATCCAACTTTCCTCGACGAAGTGCTGCTTCAGCATACGCCGGATGCGCCAGCTTGGCGAGCGCGCCGGGCACGAAAATGGCCAGCGAGCGGGCTCGGAGAATCATTCCCGCGTGGCTCGCTCGGTGATTGCGGATTTGCGCCCTGGTTCGCAACCTTCTAGCCTGCGGGCCTGGCTGCTTAACTCAACCTTCCGGGCTCACGACAGGCGCGACCGGCGGCTCGGTGTCTGTTCCTCGCTCGCGTAGGAGCAGGACCGTGGTGCCAAGACTCGCGAGATTGCTGCCTGCAACCGCCATCGGCCCGATGATGTTGCCGGGCACGCTGAGCGCGAGGCACGCTGACGCTGCCAGGGCCAGCGCCGCGATGTACGCGATGTCGCCAGCAAGAATTGTCGGCGTGCGATGCTCGAGCGCGGCCAGGCCTTCGCGGTGACAGCGCAAGGCCACCGTGATCGGGAAAGCCACGAAGAGCAGCGCGGTGATCGCCACCAGCGGCAAGTCGACGGCGGGCAGCCGCTGCACGCCGACGTAATACCAATGGGAAAGTCCGGGGAGGAGAAAGAGCAGCGGCACCAGGGAAATCAAAGCGCTGGTCACGACAGAAAAGCGCAAGACGCGGTTGTCGTCGCGACTGCGCGGCGGAAAGGTAATGACGACGTTCTGCACGCGGCCCGCGGCGTAGGCGGCGGGGTTGGCCAGGCCAGCGGCCAGGTAGTAGACCGGCAGCATGCGTTCCGGCTGCGCTGCTCGCGCAATCACCGCGCCGAGGATCATTCCTGACAGCGTCATCAAGAACGTGCCGAGCGACAGCGGCAGCGTGAAAAACAGCATGGCGCGCGGAGTGGGGGCGGGGACGACGTCCTCGGGCAAAGCGGCGGCGTACGGCCGGCTGTACCACCACGAGACCAGCGTCTCGATGCCCACCGGGATGGTCTGACACACCATGGACCAGCGCGGACCGACGAGTCCCCAGGAACAGAAGAGAGGCGACAGCACGAGCGTGAGCCCGATGCGCGCGAAGGTCGCCGCGCTGGCGCGCCCGGAAGAGCCATTGTTGT